>SVFJ01000066.1 GCA_015056925.1 Lachnospiraceae bacterium
TCAAGAATGCAGCTGGCGTACATGCTCATATGGAGAAGCATGCAGCGCTCCTTAGACCTAAGTTTGAGGCAGTTCTTGAGACATTAGAGAAGGAGCTTGGCGGATTAGAGATTGGTACATGGTTAAAGCCTACAGGCGGATACTTTGTAGCATTCGATACCATTGAAGGTTGTGCAAAGAAGGTAGTTGCTATGTGTAAGGAAGCAGGTGTAGTCATGACTTCTGCAGGTGCTACTTTCCCATATGGTAATGACCCTAAGGACACAAGTATTCGTATTGCACCAACACTTCCAACACCAAGTGAGCTTCAGAAGGCATGTGAAGTATTTGTACTTTGCGTAAAGCTTGCTTCCGTGGAGAAGTATTTAGAGACTAAATAAGAGATGAATAAATAAACCCCATTCCGGGACAGCTGTTACCAAGTAATAAATATTACTATGTAATGATAATTACTATTGTAACGCCGGAATGGGGTTTTTTAACGTTATTTTGCCATGGACTTTAATGAGGTCATGAGCTTTTTAATAGGTGGTAATGCCAATATGATAATTGTAATAGCACCTTCTGCAAAGATATAAATAGCATTATATGCAAGAGAATAGGTGAGTGCGCCCCATCCTTCCCATGCGTATTCACCGAAGAATAGCCAACCAGATAGAACGGAGAAGAAATATCTTCCCATAATTGCTGTTATATATCCTTTTATTAATCCATTTTTGGAATGAGTAAAGATACCGCACAGACCAAAGACTCCAAAAGCAAGCAGGTAATCAACTATAAGCTGAATTGGAAATAAAATGTAAGGGTCTATTAGTAATTGCAGAATACCATAGGCAAAACCAGTAATGAGACCGATGCGTAAGCCATACCAATATGCAGGAAGGCATATGGCTAACATGGATAAAAGTGTGATGGAACCGCCAGTTGGAAAGTGATACAGCTTGATATTGGACAGTATCGTTCCAAGTGCGATAGCGACAGCACAGAATACGAGTTTTTTGGTTGCATTTTTGAACATAAAAAATCCTCCTTTGAATGCGAGGAGGGACAACATCTAATAGTACAGAGTGATATCCTGTACTAAGCTGCTTCCTTCCGCCGGTATTATCCGGTTCAAGTAATGAGGGTTAGAGTCATGGGACTCAGTCTCAGCGATGTGCACCCCTAGCGTTAAGTATGTAATGTCATGCATAAATGGTTGACATAGTATGCATAACGTTTTGTATCACTTAATATATACAAATCTATATGAGTTGTCAATATAAAAAATAAATGTTAGCATAGAAATAAAATGTTAATGATAAATGATAGATAAACGAAAAAAGAATGAAATTACTGAAAATATTGTTGCAATTACTGCAATTGTGTTATAATTATTTTGATACACTAGGCTAAAAATAGATTGAAAAGATAAGTAACTATAAAGACGCTGAATAGTTACAATATATTTGTAGGAGGATTCGCATGAGATATGTATTGTTAAAGGATGCTGAACCGGGAATGTGTACAGCATATAATGTTTATGATTCATACGAGCATATATTGATTAGTGCGGGAATTTCACTTACGAAAACATATATAGAGAAGTTAAGAAAGTATGGTTTCGAGGGCGTATATATTATTGATGACTTATCAGAGGATATTAGGGTGGAGCAAGTGATTTCACCTGAGCTTCGTGCAAAAGGTCTTAAGTGCGTGAGAGAACGAAATGTAGAGCAGTGTCAAAGTGTTTCCAAAGATATTGTGGATGAAATCCTTAACAAGGATGTGTTGGCATTGGATTTGACAGACCTGCGTACTTTTGATGATTATACTTATGCACATTCTGTAAATGTTGCCGTATTATGTTGTATTATCGGTTTGGGATTAAAGTTAAAAGAGCAGGAATTAAAGCAAATCGTAGTGGCGGCATTATTACATGATATTGGAAAGCAGAATATTCCTACAGATATTTTAAATAAACCGGAGCGTTTGACACCGGAAGAATATGAGATTATGAAGTCTCATGCAAAAACATCCTATGAATTGGTGAAAAACAGAAGAGATTTGTCGGTGGCAGTAAAGACAGCGATATTACACCACCATGAAAATGTGGATGGAAGCGGTTATCCTCAGGGAATTGAAGGACAGGATTTGTCATTGCATGCGAAGATTTTGCATGTTGCGGATGTATATGATGCGTTAACCTCGACAAGACCGTATAAAGCACCTTATTCACCGTATGAAGCAAGTGAGTATCTAATGGGGGCTTGCGGAATTATGTTTGATAAGGATGTTGTACAGGCGTTGTTGCGCTTTGTTCCGCTGTATCCAAAGGGAAGTCAGATAATACTTTCTAATGGTAAAAAAGGCATTATTTTTGATAATGTGGGGCATCATAATCTGCGTCCGATTATTCGTTTGACAGATGGAACCATGTTTGATTTGGAGGATGAAGAGAATTTAAATGTAACAATTGTACATGATTTTGAGGGAGATGATGTACTGGAATCTGAGCTTGCCAGAAAGCAGATGCTTAGAGAGGCTAAGCGTTATAAGGTGGTTGTTGTGGATGATATGAATACAAATCTGCAGCTTGCCAGAGGTATGCTCAAAAATCTTTATGATGTCAGCTTGTTCAAATCAGGACAGCAGCTATTGGATTATTTAGATAAGCATAAGAATCCGGACTTGATATTGATGGATATTGATATGCCGGAGATGGATGGAATAGAAACTGCTAAGCGTGTACAGGAAAAGACCTGTTGTCAGGTTCCGATTATGTTTGTATCGGCAATATGTAATCGTGAAACTGTTATGATGTGCCGTGAGATGAAAGCGGCAGGATATATTATTAGACCATATAATCAGGTATTTATGAAGTCGGAAATTAAGCGTATTCTGACAGGACGGAGTGATGCGGATTGATGCTGATATTTCAAATAGGTTGCCTGATGGTAACCTATTTAGCGTTGCAGTATTTTATATCGAAGGGTGTTTATTCCAGGAAACACCGCTTGCTGCCGGTTGTGCTTGTACTTGTTGCCGTTTTTAATTTTTACCAGATATTCCAAAATGTAATGGGTGAATACAGTCTGTTTGCCAAATTAGAGGATATTTTGATTGTTCAAATATTATGTCTGCTGATTTATTACATAATGGAGCTGTATCAGATTAAGAAACGGTTATGGGCAGAGGGGCTTTTATTTGCATGCCTTATTATCATAGATATTATTATGATTGAGGTAGAGTATGGCAGTTTATTTTATTATACTATCTATGCTTTTTCTGCACTGTTGACAATTGGAATTATTATGGGCTTGGTATTGCGTTCAGATGCCGGACGTATGTGTAGCAGGCAGGAGCAAAAGGTAAATGGGTGGATATTTGGGGCCATCGGAATAGGTGGCTTGTTTTTTGTGATTTCACCATTTGTAAGGCCTGCAACAGAGTTTTTGCAGGTGTTTGGCTTTTTATGCATGGATATGATAATCTGGTATCTTCTTTGGAAGGGCTGGCTTGTAGATACATCAACTTTAATGCAGGAAAATATATTGGATATTTCCGATGTGGCATATATTTTATTTGATGAAGAGTTCTGTTATATCGGTGCCAGCAGGGCAGCAATGGATATGCTTTCTAAAGGACTAAGTAAGATTAGCAGATTCAGTAATTATTACAAGGGTGTTGACCGTTTGAGAGAGCTGGTTAAGATGGAATCCCAATACAGGGAAGCAAAGGTTGATAATCGTTACTATACCTATAAGCTGACACCTTTGGGCTATAAGGAAAGCCCGCATGGTTATGTATTGACGATGATTGACATTACTCAGCAAAAGCTGGAAACGCAGGCGATGGAAAAGCTAAAGAAAGAAGCAGAAACGCAGATTCTGATTAAGAGTAATTTCATGGCACGTATGACACATGAATTACGTAGCCCGTTGCATGCTATTATCAGCCTTAGTGATATATTGATGGAGAATAGGGAAATATCCAAAAAAAATCGTTCGCTTCTGATGCATGTCAAGAATGCAGGTGTCACTCTTTCGGAGCTTGTAAATGCTATTTTGCTTTTTTCAAAGCTTGAAAATGGTAAATTAAAACTGTTGGAAAGACGATATGAGTTGGAAAAGCTGATAGAGGAACTTTCCTATATATCAGTCGTGAACTTAAAGGACAAACCCGTAAGCTTTAAAGCAGAGTTTATTAATCAGCATCCAAGGTATTTTATTGGTGATGACTTGCGTGTGCGGGAAATGATACAAAATCTTTTATCTAATGCAGTTAAGTTTACCCAGAAGGGAGAAATTCGTTGTGAGATTTTCTGTGGCTGCAGTGAGGAAGATATTGTTAAGGTTACATGCAGAGTGACAGATACCGGACTTGGAATGAAGCCTGATGAGATGCAAAGAGTGTTTCAGGAATATGTGTCTTTTGCGGATAATAAACAGCTGGAGGGTACAGGACTTGGGCTCAGCATTGTAAAGCAGCTTGCAGATTTGATGGGCGGCGAAGTATCTGTGAAGAATAATTTGACAGGTGGTTCGGAATTTGAAATCAGCTTCTATCAAAGATGTTCCAGAGAAGAGATGCTTCCGCCTAAGACATACACGAAGGATAATCTGTTCAAACAGTCGGTAGCATGGTCGCATACGACAAAGCCTACTTGGACATATTCACGTGCTAAGGTATTGGTCGCAGACGATATGCAGGTCAATTTATTGATTTTCAAGGAGTTTGCAAAAACCTGGCAGTTTGAAGTGGAAACGGTCGAGGGTGGTAAAAAGGCGTTGGAACTTGCGTTGGCGAATCATTACGACATGATTTTTCTTGATTTGTTGATGCCTGACTTAGGCGGAGATGAAGTAGCAAAGCAGATAAGTGCACAAAAAGAAGTACCTCTTGTATTGCTGACGGCAAATCTGACAGATGATTTAAAAGAGCAGTATACTAAGTACGGATTCACCGAGTTCTTGTCAAAGCCATTGGAAGGCACTAAGTTTAAGGAAATTGTAGAAAGAAATATGCCGGTTCAATATCGGGAGAATTATGTACAAGAGGATAGCAGTTTTGATGGCAATACACAAATATACAGACAGGCGTTGGAGAGTTTTGTCCGAGAAGTAAAGCCGCTTATGGAACATCTGCAGGAATATATGGAACAGGATATGGATATGTTTCGTATTAAGGTACATGGTATCAAGGGGGCTGCCCGTCAGATAGGTAAGCTTGTTTTGAGTGAGGATGCCGAGATAATGGAGATGGCAGCAAAAACATATAATATTTCCTATTTGGAACGTAAGCTGGAGGACTTTTTGGAAGGACTTAAGGTTACACTGGAAGAAATTGAAGAGGAAATTTCTTTGATACCAAATGAACAGCAGACGATGGAGGCTGATGAGATACCTGTCATAGACTTATATCGAAGAATCATGCAGGGCTTTGATGATTATGATTTGGATGAGATAGAAAAAGGTCTGACATTGATTGGTAGTACAGAACTTTCATTGGAAGAACGGGAGTTGGTGACACAGTTGCGAGAGGCTTATTTGGACCTTGAGTATGAAAAAGGTGCCCAAATAGCCGGTAAGGCAATAGAACTGGTGTCAGGCAGAGAATAGCTTTCGCTTTAGCCTTGACAAAAATGCTTACCTGACTTAAACTAACAAGAAGTAATAAATATATTGAGACGAAGAAGAGGAATAGTACGAAGCGGATGCGTCCAGAGAGAGAATCGAAAGGCTGGAAGATTCTTACGTGATAAGCTTGGGAACCTACCTTGGAGTTCTGTATGAAAGTACAGCGTAGCACCGGCGATAACGGTATGATGAGTAAAATCAGGGTGGTAACGCCGCATGAAGGCCCCTATGTATATAGGTGCGTTATGTGGCGTTTTTTTATATAATAGGAAACTTCGTTCCTATTATATAAAAACGTTCCGCGAGGATGCGCACTTGCCCAATGTTCAAGATGTGGTAAGCGATTGTGCCTGATTCAATATTTATAAAGGAAAGGTGAAAGATATGGCAAACGATAAGAAGTTGGTAGAAGCGATAACATCCATGGATGTAGATTTCGCACAGTGGTACACAGATGTTGTTAAGAAGGCAGAGCTTTGTGATTACAGCAGCGTAAAGGGTTGTATGATTATCAAGCCTGCAGGTTATGCAATTTGGGAGCAGATTCAGACTCAGCTTGATGCAGAGTTTAAGAAGACAGGCGTAGAGAATGTATATATGCCAATGTTTATTCCTGAGAGCTTATTGCAGAAGGAGAAGGACCATGTAGAAGGTTTTGCTCCTGAGGTAGCATGGGTAACACATGGCGGATTAGAGCCATTGCAGGAGAGAATGTGCGTGCGTCCTACATCAGAGACTCTGTTCTGTGATTTCTATGCAAATGAGATTCAGTCATATAGAGATTTGCCAAAGGTATATAATCAGTGGTGTTCCGTAGTTCGTTGGGAAAAGACTACAAGACCTTTCTTAAGAAGCCGAGAGTTTTTATGGCAGGAAGGACATACTGCACATGCAACAGCAGAGGATGCTGAGGCAAGAACCATTCAGATGTTAAATGTATATGCAGATTTCTTAAGGGATGTACTTGCGATTCCGGTAGTAAAGGGTCAGAAGACAGAGAAGGAGAAGTTTGCGGGAGCAGAGGCTACATATACAATTGAAGCATTAATGCATGATGGTAAAGCATTACAGTCAGGAACCAGCCATAACTTTGGAGATGGATTCGCAAAGGCATTTGGAATTCAGTATACAGATAAGGAGAATAAGCTTCAGTACGTTCATCAGACCTCATGGGGTATGACAACACGTTTGATTGGTGCGATTATCATGGTACATGGTGATGATTCGGGATTAAAGCTTCCGCCTAAGGTTGCACCTGTACAGATTACAATTGTTCCGATTCAGCAGAAGAAGGAAGGCGTATTGGATAAGGCATATGAGTTAAGAGACAGATTAAGTAACTTCCGTGTTAAGGTTGATGATACAGATAAGAGTCCGGGCTGGAAGTTCTCTGAGTGTGAGATGAGAGGTGTTCCGTTCAGAATTGAAATCGGACCAAAGGATATCGAGAATAATAAGTGTGTATTTGTACGTCGTGATACAAGAGAGAAGATTGAAGTGTCTCTTGATGAGGTTGAGACAAAGGCAGCAGAGTTGTTAGATACAATTCAGAAGGATATGTATGAGGCAGCTTTGGCGCATCAGAAGGCTCATACATATGCGGCAACTACATGGGATGAGTTCTGCAATATTATTGAGACAAAGCCGGGCTTTGTAAAGGCTATGTGGTGTGGAGACCAGGCTTGTGAGGATAAGATTAAGGAAACACTTGCAGCAACTAGCCGTTGTATGCCATTTGAACAGGAGTGTTTGAGTGAGAAGTGCGTATGCTGCGGTAACTCAGCTAAGAAGATGGTATACTGGGGTAGAGCATACTAAAATTTGGTATAGGAAAAAAGTCACAAAAAGACAGTTGTTTTGGAGACAAAACAACTGTCTTTTGTTGTGCAAGTTGCAATAAGGATACTATGAAAAATGGAGATGTAAATTAACTGAAAATAAATGTGAAAACACTTTCATAGCTAGTCGCATTGTGTGTTTGAACACATGAAATGCACAATTATTAGGGTATTGGATGGTTAAGTGTTTAACGAAACCATAATTGTAATGTGATTATAGCAAAAACACATTGTGCAAAATAAATAAAACTGAGTATTATTTTTCGTTAAAAAAATCATAATTTAACGGAAAAATGTGCAAAGCATGTCTTGAAATTGTGCATTTCATCTGATATATTTATTTTTGCTTAGTATAATTTATACTATTTCGTGTAAGTGCTTACATTTCTTACATGGAAAGAGGGAGGAATATCTATATAGAGGTCGTAGGATTGGATTGCATATTCACGAGTCATATGGATTTCCGCGAAATGGAGGTTTTTTATGAGTAAAGTAAGGAGAAAAGCGTTGGGACGTATCTTGGCATTTGCTTTGACAATTGCTATGGTAACGTCTAACATGCCGGTTACAGCGAGCACTGTAACAGAGACAGCGGCAGTTGAGACTTCAACAGAAGCGTCTGCTGTAGCTGAAACAGAGTCAACAGCAGAGACCGGCACAGCTACTACTGAGTCGACAGAGGCTTCAACAGAGAAGACAACTGAGACAACAGCAGCAGAGTCAACAGAGGCTTCAACAGAGAAGACAACTGAGACAGCAGCAGAGTCAACAGAGGCTTCAACAGAGGAGACAACTGAGACAGCGACAGAAGAGTCGACAGTAGAGCAGACAACAGAAGCTACAACAGAAGTTACAACTGATGAGGTAGTAGATGTTGTAGAGGAAATGGAAGGCGTAAAGACAATTTATGATTTCCGTGATGGAAGTATTATTCCGACAGACACAGATGGAAAGCAAACAGTTACCACTCTTGATGGTACAATGACAATTGCATGTGGACCAAGTAATGCATACGCATATAATGGGGCACAGCATGGTGTACAGTTCAAGACAGGTAATACAGTTACAATTTCTGTACCTGAGAAGGCACAGATATGGATTGGTGGATGCCAGTACAGTGCAGGAAGTGCAACAGTAACATATAGTATGAATGGTGAAGAACTGGAGGTAGTAAATACACAGACAGCTACATGCTATCATCAGGATGGGGCAGCGATTGTAACTGACTACGAAGGTGAAGCAGGCGATTTGGTTCTTACATTCACTAACTCAACATATGTACCTGTTATTGAGGTGATTAGAGCAGTGACTGCATCTGATGATGCAGTGGACACTGTAGTTAAGAATACAACAGAGTATAATTTCTGTGACGGAAGCATTGTTCCTACAGATACAGACGGTAAGGGAACAGTTACTTCTATGGATGGAAAGCTTACAGTAGCATGTGGACCAAGCAATGCATACCAGTATAATGGAGCACAGCATGGTGTAGCATTCAAGACAGGTAACACAATTACAATTGAGGTACCACAGAAGGCAACAATTAGCATTGGCGGATGCCAGTATAGCAATTCAACAGCAGCTGTAACATTCAGTATGAATGGAACAGATATCGACACAATGAATACAAAGACAGCAGCTTGCTATCATGTAGATGAGAGTGTAGTTGTATATGAGTATGAAGGCGAAGCAGGAGATTTAGTTCTTACATTTGCTGATACAACATATGTACCGGTTATTATTGTTGAAAGAGAAGAGACAAAGACTGTAGAGATGATAGAAGTTGCTACAGATTATAATTTCTGCGACGGAAGCATCGTTCCTACAGATACAGATGGTAAGGGTACTGTATCTTCAGCAGATGGAAAGCTTACAGTAGCATGCGGACCAAGCAATGCATACCAGTATAATGGAGCACAGCATGGTGTAGCATTTAAGACAGGTAATACAATTACAATTGCTGTACCTGAGAAGGCACAGATTTTGATTGGCGGATGTCAGTATAGCAATTCAACAGCAACAGTAACACTTAGCATGAATGGTGAAGAACTTGGAACAGTTGCTACAAAGACAGCAGCTTGTTACCATGTAGATGAGTCAGTGGTTGCAGTTGATTACGAAGGTGAAGCAGGAAACTTAGTACTCACATTTACAGATACAACATATGTACCTGTAATTACAGTAGTAAGAACAGAGGTTAAGCCTGATAAGACAGAGGTAACAGCTAATGTTACAATTAACGATGTTAACGGATTACTTGGAGACAGCAAGGTTCTCTTCGTAAATAAGGCAGACGCAGAGGATGTTGTGGATGCAACAGCCGGCGGGGCAGTAACTGTTAAGGTGAATGCTACATATGAGATTACTACAGACAATGCAGATATTTCTGCAAAGAATGGTAATTTCACAGCATTTATGACAGCAACAGAGGATGTAAATGTTGTTGTAACAATTGCATCTACAGTAATTAAGCCTGTTGTAACAATTGCAGACCAGGCTAAGGTATTAGGAGATGCAACACTTACATTAACAAATAACGCAGATTCTACAGATGTTGTAGAGTTAAAGGACGGCGAGACAGCTAAGTTAAAGATTGGTGCAACATATCTTTTAGGATGTTCAGCTGCATCAATTACAGCTACAATTGCAGGAAGCAAGTTATTCAAGGCAGTTGATGGTGTAACAGCTATTCAGGTAGATGTAACTGAGACAGATATGAGTCATCATACAGTAGAGGTATGGGATTTTGGTGCTGAGCAGTTAGCAAATACAGATACTATTACATATAACAATAAGTTAACAGAAGATATCATTAACAGCTGGTATGCAGGTGTTGAGCCAGGTACAAAGGGTGTTAATATTGCGGCATTCGAAGTAAAGGATGCGGATGGTAATGTTGAGTTGGCATTCGCTGATGGCGGATATACTACAACACACCGTTTAAGAAGTAAGAATGCTAACATTTCACGTTATGATGAGAAGAGTCTTACAGACCTTGAAGATTCAAGCGTAATTTATAACGGATATGTTTATTCAAACAAGTCAGCTTCAGCAGATGTACACTTCAAGGTAGCTGCTAAGGCCGGAGATATCTTTACATTTGCAGTATCAAGCAATGGTACTACATCAGAGGTTGTATGGACATCACCAAGTGGCGAGACAGATGTACAGGTATTTGACCAGAAGTCATCATACGCACAGAAGATGACATTCTACGCAACAGAGGATGGCATGTATACACTTCACTCTGCAACAGAGAAGATTGTATTAGCTCGTGTATACAGAGAAAGACCGGATGTTGTAACAGTAAGCGGAAGCGTTTCAGCTCCTGCAGAAGCTCCAATTAATGGTGCTACATTAGAGTTTACAAATCAGACTACAGGTGTGGTAACAGAGGCTAGGATTGCTGACGGCAAGTATAGCGTAGAGTTATCAGAGCAGTATGCATATGCTATGAAGCTTGTAGGTGCTAACGGTTATATTGTTGATGAGAATAATGTATTCTCTATCAAGAATGAAGAAGGCAATAAGACAGTTAAGGTTAATGTTATCGCAGTTGATTTAGTTAAGGTAAGTGGTTCACTTGCAGACTTAACAGCAGCTGATACGAAGAACCTTGGTTTAGAGTTTATTTCTAAGAATGTATTTGTTCCTGAGTTAACGATTAATACAGAGGATGCAACATACTCAGCAACCTTTGAGAAGGGTGTTAAGTATACAGTTAAGGAGTCAGGTGTAGAGGATTATACACTTAAGACAACAACAGTACAGGTTAGCGAAGATGGTACATTAGATATCAAGTTTGTTAAGAAGCCTGTATATGATGTAACAGTTAACGTAGAGGGTGCTAATGCAGCTGACGTTAAGTTTACTTTCATCAGATTAAATGATGAGTTTACAGCAGATGGTTATGTATATAGCTTTGCCGGTACAGATAACATCGCATTAAGAGATGGTCAGTACAAGGTAGTTGCTGAGGCAGCAGGCTATACACAGGGACTTACAGCTGATGTTAAGGTTAAGGGTGCAGCTCAGACTATTACAGTTAAGATGGAAACTGCACAGACAGTAGAGGTTGCATATGCAGCTGAAATCACAGTTGGAACAAACGGTGATTATAAGACAGTAAATGAAGCTCTTGATGCAGTTCGCAACATGAAGCGTGAGAACGGTGAGAGAGTTGTTATCTCTATTGAGCCGGGCGACTATGAAGAAATGCTCGTTATCGATGTAGAGAACGTAACATTAAAGAATGCAAGTCAGGCACCAAGCATTGAGTTAACAAACAAGGGTGTTGATATTGCAGAAGGCGCAGTTCGTATTACTTCTTACTATGGACATGGATATACATACTATAGTATGGGTAGCGATTGTAAGTATGATGAAGAATTATTAGCAGTTAATAAGGCAAATGGATATCCTTCATTTGTTAACCCTGGTTCAGGTACAACAGCAGGAAGCTACTGGAATGCAACTGTAGTTGTAACAGCAAGCGGATTTGAGGCAGATGGTATCATCTTTGAGAACTCATTTAATCAGTATGTATCTGAAAAAGCTGCAAACGATGTAATCGTTAAGCAGGGTAGTGCGAAGGAAGGTAGCACAGCCAGAGCTGATATGAAGGCCGGCGATGTTACTGTACAGAGCAAGTCATATGTAGAGCGTGCAGCAGCACTTGCAATCTACAATAACATTAATGACGTAGTATTTGATAATTGTAAGTTTGTAGGTCGCCAGGATACTCTTTACGGTGGAACAAACTCATATGTAGAGTTTAACGAGTGTTCTATCTATGGTGGAACAGACTATATCTTCGGTGGAATGATTGCTATCTTCAACAAGTGTGATTTAGTATTCAATACAAGCGAAGACAAGAATGATGTTGGTTACATCACAGCAGCTCAGCAGAAGAGCGGACGTGGATACTTAATGTATGAGTGCCACATTACATCAACAACTCCAGGTGTTGATACAGCATCTGAGTATACATCTAAGCCAGGTTATTTAGGAAGACCATGGCAGGCAGATACTAGTGAGGTTATCTTCTACAACACAACAATTGATGCAGCAGATGCTCACTGGGATGGCGGTTCTTTAATCGCTCCTATCGGCTGGAACAATACACTTAGTGGTGAGTCAGCAGGAATGTGCGAGTACGGTACTGTTGAGGCATCAAGCGTAGATAACAGCGCAAGCCGTGCAGCATGGGCAACTATGTTGACAGAGGCTAAGTTAAACGATGGAACAGAGATTTCTTTTGAAGCATTCCGTCGTGTAGTTGAGGATGAGCCTTCAGGCGATACACCTTCAGCAACAACAGAGTTTTCATTAGATACAACAGCAGATTTAACAGCATTTGGAGCAGGAGCTAAGGCAGACGGAGACAGCGAGAAGGCTGGTACAGAGGGCTACTTTACATTACTCTACAGTGCAAAGACAAAGGTTGATTCAAGCAACAAGACATTCGACGATGGTTATGCAGCAAGCCAGAGAGTAAACTTCGGCGGTGTAGCAGCAACTGACAAGAATGCAATTAAGTTTACAACAAACAATGCTGCCACTGTAAAGATTTGGTGGGTAGAAGGCGGAGATAATAACCGTCAGATTACACTTCTTGATTCTACAGGAGTAGCAGTAGGAACAACAGCTGAAACATTAGCAAAGAATGCAACATGCATTTCAACATTTGAATTAGCAGAGGCAGGAACATATTACCTTGGTTCTGCAGTTGGAAACAACTACATCTTCAAGGTTCTTGTAACAGAGATTCCTGCAGCTGACCCAATCGTATCTACATTAGATACAACAGCAGATTTAACAGCATTTGGAGCAGGAGCTAAGGCAGACGGAGACAGTGAGAAGGCTGGTACAGATGATTACTTTACATTGCTCTATAGTGCAAAGACAAAGGTTGATTCAAGCAACAAGACATTCGACGATGGATATGCAGCAAGCCAGAGAGTAAACTTTGGTGGTACAGCAGCAACAGATAAGAATGCAATTAAGTTTACAACAAGCAACGCTTCCACTGTAAAGGTATGGTGGGTAGAAGGCGGAGATAACAACCGTCAGATTACAATCCTTGACGCAGCAGGAGTAGCAGTAGCAACAACAGCTGAAACATTAGCAAAGAATGCAACATGCATTTCAACATTTGAATTAGCTGAAGCAGGAACATACTACCTTGGTTCTGCGGTAGGTAATAACTACATCTTTAAGGTAGAAGTAACAGAGACTCCGGGTGGAGCAGTTAAGCCTCCTCGTGCAGACTGGTCTACAGTAGCAGCTCCTGTAATTACAGACGTTGCTTTAGATGCAGAGGATGCAGGTATTGTAACAGTAACAGTAAATGCAAACGTTGGTTATGACGGAGCAGATAAGATAACTGTTGTAATGACAGATGCACAGGGCAATGAGATTGCTTCCAGAAACTCTTTAGCAGAGAAGACAGAGCATACACTTAACTTTGAGCCTGCAAGCTCAGGTGCTTACACATTCTCAGTTAAGGCTATTCGTGATGGCGAAGAGGATAAGGTAGCAGCAGAAACAAAGGCATTTGATTTCGTATTACCATTAACAACTCCAAACATTAAGGGTGCTTACAATGTAGGTGAAGGCAATGTTGAAGTTGAATGGGATGCAGTAAAGGAAGCTCAGAAGTATATTGTTTCTGTAGAAGGAACAGATATCTCGGTAGAGACTACAGAGCTTATCGCTACACTTACAGGCTTAGAGGCTGGTAAGACATACACAATTAAGCTTACAGCAGTAAGAGGCGAGGATGCTACATCAGCAACTGTTGAGAAGACAGTGGAAAATGTAGCTGAGACAAAATGGTACTTTGCAGCATATGGTTCAAGTACTAATACAAGCAGCAATGGTTATGAAGAGTTAGCAGATGGTAGCGTAAGAGTTTACTCTACAGGTGGTAAGGGTAAGATTGTACCTGGTTCAACAGATGGTCTTGCATTCTACTACACAGAGATTAATCCGGAGACTACTAACTTTACATTATCAGCAACGGCTAAGGTTAACACATGGACATTATCTAACGGACAGGAAGGCTTTGGTATCATGGCAGCTGACCGTGTAGGTACACATGGTAATGCAACAGCATTCTGGAATAACTCTTACCAGGCAATTGCAAGTAAGGTAGAGTACTACTATGATTCTGAGACAGGTTCTGTAACAGATGACTCTACAAAGCAGAAGGTATCTATGAAGCTTGGTCTTGGTTCAATCGAGAAGGTTGGTGTAACAGCTGAGAATCTTGCTAAGTTTGAGGCAAATGATACTGATACAATTAATCAGTTCTTCTCAACAAAGACAACTACATTAGAGACATCAGGCGGAAAGACCGGTGCAAACAATGTGGTTGGTAACGGTACAAATGTTGAAGGTGGCATGACAGAGTTCAAGTTCACTATTCAGAAGAACAACACAGGTTACTTTGTAAGCTATACAGATGCTGAAGGTAACACTGTAACAAAGAAGTACTATGATACACAGGCATTAAGCCAGATTGATACAGATTCTGTATACTTAGGATTCTTTGCATCAAGAAACTGTGATGTAACATTTACAGATATCGAGTTTACAACAATCGCTCCTGAAGAGGATGCACCGGCAGAGGAAAGACCTGTAACATTAGTTACACCAAACTTCCAGATTACATCTGCAACGGTTGCAAACTCAGCAGTTTACGATTTAACATTCGTTGGTAACGCAGACGGTACACTTGTTATTACAGATGCTAACGGCAAGGAAGTAGTAAACAAGTCAGATGTTAAGGCTAACGAGAAGGTTGTAACAGAGGTAACAATCGCATTAGGAAGCAATAAGTTCAACGTAACATTTACTCCGGATGCAGATTATGTACCAAGCGAGTATGAGAAGCTTTCTTCTTACGAGACAGTAAGCTTTACACATACAGTATTATTCAAGAGCTATGGTGAGGCTGGAGATTCTCTCTATGTATCACCTAAGGGAACTGCAACAGGTAATGGTACAAAGGCTAATCCTTTAGACATTTACACAGCAGTGAAGTATGTACAGGCAGGACAGACAATCGTTCTTATGGAAGGTACATACAACTTAACAAGCACAATTAAGGTTGAAAGAGGTATCGATGGTACAGCTGATGCTATGATTTATATGGTAGCTGATCCAGAGGCTTCTACAAGACCTGTATTTGATTTCGGTGGAAGATGTGCAGGTATGGTACTTGCAGGTAACTACTGGTATTTCAAGGGATTTGATGTAACAAATTCTGCAGATGGTCAGAAGGGTATGCAGGTTTCTGGTAAGTACAATGTAGTAGACCAGGTTAATGCATACAAGAACGGTAACACAGGTATCCAGATTTCAAGATTCCTTGGAACAGATACATACGAAGATTGGCCGGCATATAACTTAATTCTTAACTGTACATCATATTTAAATGCAGATAAGGGTTATGAAGATGCAGACGGATTCGCAGCTAAGCTTACAGTAGGTGATGGTAACGTATTTGACGGATGTATTGCTGCATATAACGCAGATGATGGTTGGGACTTATTCGCTAAGGTTCAGTCAGGATGCATCGGAGCGGTTACAATCCAGAATTCAGTAGCTTACAAGAATGGTTGGGTATTGGATGACGCCGGAAATGAAGTAAATGCAGGTAATGGTAACGGATTTAAGATGGGTGGAGACAGTATGTCAGGACACCATGTAATCAAGAATTCAATCGCATTCTTCAATAAGGCAAAGGGTCTTGACTCTAACAGCTGTCCTGATATCGAGTTATATGATTGCGTATCGTTTGATAATGGAAGCTACAACGTAGCACTTTATACAAATACAGCAGCTAACACTGCTTACATTGCAGAGGGTGTTGTTTCTTACAGAAAGAATATCGGTTTAGATGTAGCTGAGCAGTTCAAGTTATTAGGCTCACAGAAGGAAGCAGACGTTAAGAATGCAACAAACTTCTACTGGGATGTAGCTTCTAAGACTTCTGTAAATACAGAGGGTGTAAAGGTTACAGATGAGTGGTTTGAGTCATTAGAGTTTACAGGAATTACAAGAAATGCTGATGGAACAATCAATATGAATGGATTCTTAGTATTAACAGATAAGGCAGCTGATGGCGGCGCTATCGGTGGTACAGGTTCAGGTGACGTTGAAATCGGAGATGAGACAGATGGAACAGTTACAGGTGGTACAATTACTCCTGTTCAGCCTTCTAAGCCATCAACAGGTGGTTCGACATCTTCATCACCTTCTGCAACAGTGATTCCTTCAACAGGAAATTCTACTGTAATTGAGGATAACATTGTACCGTTAGCACCTATCGTTGATAGCTTTAACGGACTTCCAATTGAGCAGATTGCATTCCAGAATAAGGACGCAGTATTAAAGGCTGAGGTTCTTCAGAAGTACTTCGGACGTAATATCAGCTTGTTAGCTCATCTTGGAAATGGTGTTGGTTTCTCAATCAACACAAGAGATATCGCTGCACAGTCAGGAGATATTAACTTAGGACTTACTAAGTCAGAAGTTACAGATTTCGCAGCAGGATTTGATACATTTAGCTTAGTTCCTTCTGTAGAATCAGTTCTGAATATGGAGGTTGGTCTCCATGTACATTTAGGTTATGGTTATGTTGGTAAGACAGCATACATCTATACAAAGAATGTATACACAGGAAGCTTCGAGCTTTACAGAACATGTACGGTAAACGAGATTGGTAATGTTGGTTTATTCACAAATCAGTTAACAAACGTAATGGTACTTGTACAGAAATAAGTAATTTAGGGCATGTCCAAATGGACATGCCCTTTTTGTGCTAAATTCGGGTTTGTCGAGCTAACGAACGGCACTCTGCCCTTCTCCACGAAACGGTCTATGGTTTAACGCAAAAGTAGACGCTACGAGTAAAGTTTTTCTAAGCGTTTTTATTTAGGGAGTCTAAGACATACGCAACCGACACATATTC
>SVFJ01000067.1 GCA_015056925.1 Lachnospiraceae bacterium
AGTCTAAGGAAGGCCTGCCGTTCAATCCGGCAGATTATACTATCTATATGAATGGAAGATATAATCTTGATATGGAAGGCTCATACAGAGTATGGGTGACAGGTATTGATATCTACGGACGTATCGTAGAGGAGGAAATGACTCTGCATGTGGTAGATATGGCAGAGACCGAAGAGATTGCTGTTGTAGAATAAGATACATAGTAAAGCTACTGTTTGATAAGTCAAACAGTAGCTTTTTTGATGCTTTTATTTTGTAGAAGCATTGGTGGCAAAGGTAGTATTTACCAAGTCTTCATAAGGCACATATTCTGCCAGTTCTCCTGCTTCCATCAAAATATTTTCCAGTAATTCAAAGCTATCCTGATTGAAAATCAAATCGCCCTTCCATGTGTCTTGAGAATAATATCTGGATACAATGGTGGTGATGGTAGCAAGTTCAGTGTCTTTAAATTGCGGCTGAATTATCTTGGCGATTTCTTCGGGAGAGTGTGAAAGGACGTATTCCTGACCTTTCTGTAAGGCATTGGTAAAACGCTGCAGTGTGTCGGCATTGCTTTCTATATAGCTCTTTCTTGCACAAAAGGCTGTATATGGAACGTAGCCGGAATCTGTTCCGAGAGAAGCAATGATGTAGCCTTCACCCTGAGCCTCTAAGGCGGTTGCATGCGGCTCGAATTCTACGGTAAAGTCTGCATAACCTGTGTCTCCTTCTTTGGCACCGCTGAATGCGGCAGCAGTAGAACCAAAGTCAATACTTGTGTCGATGGTAAGGTCAGTATCAGGATTGATGTTATTTTTCTTAAGAATGTAGTCAAAGACCATTTGCGGCATACCGCTTTTGCGACCGCCAAGAACATATTTGCCTTTAAGCATACTCCATTCAAAATCGTCGATTGGTTCACGGCTGACAAGGAAGTTGCCGGCTCTTTGGGTAAGCTGGGCAAAGTTAACGGCATAGTCGGAAGCGCCCTGCACATAGGTATAGATGGAGGCTTCGGACCCCATAAATCCGATATCAGCTTCGCCGGTAAGTAATGCAGTCATTGTTTTGTCTGCACCAAAGCCTGTTACCAAATCAATGCTGATGCCTTCTTCTTCAAAGTAGCCATTCTCAATTGCGACATACATTGGAGCATAGAAGATGGAGTGTGCAACTTCGTTTAAGGTGACTTTTTCAAGATTTGGATTGATGCTTTCACTGCTGCACCCGCTAAAACAGAGAGCTGATGCAAGAAGTGTGGATAATAATACAGTTATCTTTTTCTTCATAATGAAATCTTCCATATTTCATGATTGTTACTTGTATAGTATGCAGGAAGTGCAAAATGGTTACATTCAGTATGCAAACATATTTTCGAAAAAAGGATTTGTAATATTATGTAACTGTGATATACTATATAGGACAAAAAGTCTTCGGAAAGGAAGCTGGCATGAGTATATATGATAGATTAAATGAACAACAGAAGAAGGGTGTATTTACGACCAATGGACCGGTTTTGATTCTTGCAGGTGCAGGTTCAGGTAAGACAAGTGTTTTGACCAGACGTATTGCGTATCTGATTGAGAATGCAGGGGTGAATCCGTGGAATATTTTGGCGATTACCTTTACGAATAAGGCAGCAGGTGAGATGCGTGAGCGTGTGGATGATATTGTGGGCTTTGGTTCGGAGAGTATATGGGTTTCCACCTTTCATTCTACCTGTGTAAGGATATTAAGGAGACACATAGATAGAATTGGCTTTGATACGAATTTTACGATTTATGATACAGATGACCAGAAGACTGTGATGAAGGATGTCTGTAAGAAGCTGGAGATTGATACCAAGCGTCTGAAGGAGAAGACGATTCTTGGTACGATTTCATCGGCAAAGGATGAACTGGTATCTCCGCTTGACTATGAGATGTCTGTGATGGGGGATTTTACCAAGAGAAAGCTTGCTGATGCCTATAAGGAGTATCAGGCAGCTTTGAAGCGTAATAATGCACTGGATTTTGATGACCTTATTGTGAAGACGGTGGAGCTGTTTAAGAGCTGCCCGGATGTGTTGGAGAATTATCAGAACAGATTTCAGTATATTATGGTGGACGAGTATCAGGATACCAATACTGCACAGTTTGAGTTGATTCGTTTGCTGGCATCGAAGAATCGTAATTTGTGTGTAGTAGGTGATGATGACCAGTCGATTTATAAGTTTAGAGGAGCGAATATCCGTAATATCCTTGATTTTGAGAAGAATTATCCGGACGCTACCGTGATTAAGCTAGAGCAGAATTACCGTTCTACACAGAATGTACTGGATGCGGCCAATGCCGTCATTCGTCATAATACCGCCCGTAAGGATAAAGCTCTTTGGACGGATAAGGGTGAGGGAAGCCGTATTCACTTCAGACCCTTTGAGAATGCTTTTGAAGAGGCTGAGTTCATTGCAAGTGATATTAAGCGTAAGAAGCGTCAGGCAGACAGCGATTATGGTGAGTGCGCAGTATTGTATCGAACAAACGCGCAGTCACGTATGTTAGAAGAGCGATTTGTGGCAGAGAATATTCCGTATAAGGTTGTCGGAGGTGTGAACTTCTATTCGCGTAAAGAGATTAAGGATGTGCTGGCATATCTGAAGACGATAGATAATGGTAAGGATGATTTGGCGGTTAAGCGTATTATTAATGTTCCAAAGCGTGGTATCGGTGCCGCCAGTGTGAATAAGGTGCAGGACTATGCAGATAGTCTGGGAATAAGCTTTTTCGAAGGACTTGTACGTGTGGATGAGGTGCCGGGTATTGGTAAGGCGGCTGATAAGCTCAAGGAATTTGTGACCATGATTCGTATGTTCCGTACTAAGGCACAGTTTGGTAGTCTTGAGGACTTGATTACGGATGTATTGGATACTACAGGTTATACAAAGGAGTTAGAGGAGTCTGAAGATGAGGATGCTGATGACCGTCTGATGAACATTGACGAATTGATTACCAAGATTGTCAGTTTCGAGCAGGAGCGGGAGGAGCTTGGAGAGGAAGCTACTTTATCAGGATTCTTAGAAGAGGTAGCTTTGGTTGCGGATATTGATAATGTCAATGGAGATGATAATATTGTACTGCTCATGACCTTACATAGTGCTAAGGGCTTGGAGTTTTCACAGGTTTATTTATCGGGTATGGAGGATGGCTTATTCCCAAGCTATATGACGATTACCTCAGACGACCCTTCTGATATTGAGGAGGAGAGACGCCTTGCATATGTAGGTATTACACGTGCGAAGGATGATTTGACGATTACCTATGCGAAGGCCCGTATGCTTCGTGGTGAGACACAGTATAACCCAATCAGCCGATTTGTGAAGGAGATTCCGCAGGAGCTTTTGGATAATAAGATACCAAGTGTGAAGCGTCAGGATTATGATGCGTATGATTCGGATTCCCATGAGAGAGCATTGTTCAAGACGAAGCCTTTTGGTGCTACATACGCAAGCGGTGTGGGAACGCGCCAGACGACAACGGGTGTGAATAATTGGACAGCATATCAGAGCACACAGATGAGTGATACGGTATTTGATAAGCCTAAGAGTAATTGGGAGGCAGTGCCAGCAAGTAAGCCTGTAGCTAGACCACAGGCGATGCCAAGTCCAACTAGAGATATGTCTTCGATTGTTGCAGCAAGACCAAAGGCAGTTGCGAAGAAGAAGGAGACGCCTTCTGCGAATAAGCCTTATATTGCAAAGTCTTTAGACGGCATCAGCAAAGGTATGCCAAGCACCTCGGGCGGCCTTGGATATGGTGTTGGCGATAGAGTAAATCATATCAAGTATGGTGCGGGTACAGTTTTAAAGATTGAGCAGGAGCCTAAGGATTATAAGGTAACTGTATCATTTGATGGTGCAGGGAATAAGATAATGTATGCGGCATTTGCGAAATTAATAAAAATCTGACATTTCAACACAAAGTAGTAGTAAAGATTTGAAAATAGTGTTATTATATTAGTAGTCACATTGTTTTTAATCGTAGACGTAACAAGAGGCATGAGAATTTCAACCTTGGATTTTCGCCTCAAATATAATAAATGAAGAACAGGGGGAACGCCATTATGAAGAAATGGGAAGATGTTTTAGACTATTTACAGAAGAAAGAAGAAAAGGAAGAGAAGAAATCCAATGTTTTGTTATGGGTTTTAGCAATTATTGGTGCGGTTACAGCTATCGCAGCGATTGCATATGCAGTATATCGTTATATGACTCCTGATTATTTGGACGACTTTGATGATGACTTTGAAGATGATTTCGAGGATGACTTCTTTGATGATGAAGAGGACGAGGATATCGATACGGTATAATCAAGATTTGGAAGGGGTGCTTTTGAAAGCACCCCTTTTTATGGTATAGGAAAGTGTTCGAAAAGCAGCGGCAACACTTTGTTATGGTATAAAAGCTTAGGTGCAAGAGAAATATGTGGAGGCAATACAATTATGAAAAAAGGACAGGTATATGAAGGATATGTAGAGCGTATGGATTTTCCGAATAAGGGAATTGTCAGATGCGAGGAAGAAGTGGCCGTGGTGAAGAATGCCCTTCCGGGACAGAAGATATCTTTCATGGTAAGTAAGAAGAGAAAAGGAAAAGCAGAAGGACGCTTATTAGAGGTTTTGGAGAAGGCACCTTGCGAGATAGAGAGCGCCTGTCCGCATTTTGAAGAGTGCGGCGGCTGTAGCTATCAGAATCTTCCTTATGAGGAGCAGCTTGCCCTAAAGAAGACTCAGGTTAGAAGATTACTGACACCTGCTTTTGCACAGCAGATGGAGTTAGAGGGTATCGAAGGAGAGCTTGATAATTATATAGATAAGATATTTGAAGGAATTAAGGGAAGTCCTGTACAGAAGGAGTACCGTAATAAGATGGAGTTCTCCTTTGGTGACGAGTATAAGGATGGACCGCTGGCACTTGGTATGCATAAGAGGGGAAGCTTTTATGATATCGTACCTGTAAGAGAGTGTCAGATTATCGACGCAGACTACAGAAGAATTCTTGGCTGTGTACTGGATTATTTTACAGAGCAGAATGCTACTTTCTTCCATAGAATACGTCACGAGGGATATCTGCGTCATTTACTGGTGAGAAAGGCACAGAGAACAGGTGAGATTCTGATTGCGCTGATTACCACCACACAGGAGGAGCATGATGTGCAGCCACTTGTAGATAAGTTGACCTCCTTGGAACTGGATGGTAAGATAGCAGGTATTCTGCATACGAAGAATGACTCTGTGGCTGACGTGGTGCAGAGTGATGAAACAGTGCTTCTCTATGGTCAGGACTATTTCTACGAGGAGCTTCTGGGCTTGAAGTTTAAGATTTCACAGTTCTCCTTCTTCCAGACCAATACTCTTGGTGCAGAGGTACTCTACGAGACTGCAAGAGAGTATCTTGGTGATATCTCAGGTGAAGGCAAGAAGGACAAGACGGTCTTTGATTTATATAGCGGAACAGGTACGATTGCGCAGCTGCTTGCCCCGGTTGCAGGAAGAGTTATCGGTGTGGAGATTATAGAGGAGGCCGTAGAGGCAGCGAAGGTGAATGCAAAGCTCAATGGTCTTACCAACTGTGAGTTTATCGCGGGCGATGTACTTAAGGTAATTGATGATATCAAGGAGAAGCCGGACTTTATCGTACTTGACCCTCCAAGAGACGGCATCCATCCAAAGGCATTGCAGAAGATTATTGACTACGGTGTAGACAGAATCGTGTACATCAGCTGTAAGCCAACCAGTCTTGCAAGAGACTTGGAGGTGCTGATTGAGCAGGGGTATCGCATGGAGAGAGTGACTGCTGTGGACCAGTTCCCGTGTACGGGGCATGTGGAGACGGTTTGCCTGCTTTCGAAGAAATAGCCATTTTATGTAGGCTTGAGGGCGATTTTGAATTGATATAAATCTAAGGTTGGTGACAATGAATGAATAAAGATCCTTTCAAGGAGTATATAAAACAAACAGAACCAGACAAAAGAGACAAGGGTTATGCCTGGCATACAGCCATCGGACTTCAGGCAGTGGATGGATTAAAGCCTTCCAAGTATTTGATTGATACTGCTAAAAAAAATATTGAAGGCGACATTTCAATCGATGAAGCGCAGGAGCTTCTTAATACGTATTATGAAGAAAATCCAAAAGCAGATACAGGAGACCGTACAGAAGAAGCCGATAAGGTAGCAGTTAGGATTGCAAAGATTCTATCAGAGAAGGCATTTAGCTTTACTCCAAATGAATATATCTCGATTCACAAAAAGCTGTTTACAGGAATTTATGGACATGCAGGAAAGCTGAGAGATTATAATATTACAAAGAAAGAATGGGTGCTGAATGGCGCAACTGTTCTTTACGGAAGTGCATCGGAACTTCATGCAACCCTTGATTATGATTTTTCAGAGGAAAAGAAGTTTAGTTATAAGAATCTGAGTATGGAAGAAATTATTCATCACCTGGCAATATTTGTATCAAGATTATGGCAGATTCATGTATTTGGAGAGGGAAATACACGCACTACAGCAGTATTTTTCATAAAATATCTTAGAACGCTTGGCTTTGATACAACCAATGATATTTTTGCTGAAAATGCCTGGTATTTTAGAAATGCGCTTGTTAGAGCCAATTATAACGATTTGAAAAATGGTGTTCATGAGACAACCGAATATTTGGAATTTTTTTTAAGAAATTTATTGTTGGATGAGAAGAATGAACTTCATAACCGTTCGATGCATATTAGTGGAATGTTTGGAGAAACAGACTTTGAAAGTGGAAAAGTGGACATTGAGAATGCAGAAGCGGACATTGAAAGTCAAAAAGCGGACATTCGAAACAGATTACTTTCTTTTTCTGATGTGATTTCAGAAAAAACAATAAACCATGCGCTAGAACTGTTTTCAAAGTGTGGAAAAGAAGAATATTTCGGTAGAACGATTGTAGAAGATATTACTGGGTTAAAATCAACAAGAGCATCTGATCTGATAAAATTGTTAGTAGATAGTCAGGTAATCGTGTCTGTAACTGGACATGGAAAAGGAAAGTACCGATTTCAATTATAGGGGACATTGAAAGAGTGTTAACGCCATTAGCAAAATTACCCAATACAAATCTGTGGGTTCGAGTAGTGTTGAATTAGAATGCCCATTTTTAAGAATGGGCAGAGTTAATTTCTGTTAAATTTTCATGATTGTTCAAATTCTTTTCTTTCTTAGAAAAAATCATATCACAGCCAATGCTAAGTAGAATAGAAGTACCCAAAAAGGCCATTGGTGAGATTGCAGTAAGTCCAAGAGGCTCATGATAAATCACGCATAAAATGGAAATAGGGAAAAAGATACCGAAAAAGTCAAGGCTCTTAATACTTTTAGTAATAATAGCTACCAAAATAATGTTTCTGATAATGCTCCATACATTTATCTGTAAACCTTGCATAAAATCTGTGTGGGAAAGAAGTAAACATACTGCTCCAAAAATGAAAAGTACGCCCTCAAAAATATTTTCTGTTTTTATTGTCTTATTCTCATAATGTCTGTTAGTCATTTGTTTTAGTCTCCTTAAGCGTTTGTTTATATTTGATTTGCTCGCTTGTTTTTTGTTACTTCTAAATCATAGAGGATAAAAAGCGTGATGTAAATAGGCTTAATGGTAAGTGGCTTTTGGGAGAAGGTAAGTTGTAAATATATAGGGGTAAGTTGCAAAGGGCTAGAGGAACCGTTCCGTTTTCTGTTTGTTTAGGCGGAGAATGTTTGGTATAATAAGAATAAGACTATGTTTATAGGAGGAAGAATTTTTGGTCAGATTACAATTTGCATGTTTGGTCATGTTGATATTCATAGCGGTTATTTATTTGTCTATTCGAAGAGTAAAGTCATATTCACATAGCTTATTTACTGTGTCATTGATTCTTTCTATTATTTACACAATCAATGATATGATTTCTGTGTATACGGTAAATCATTTAGAGACGGTTCATCCGTTAATTAATAGATTTGTGCATAATCTGTTTATGGGAAGTCTGATGATAGAAATTTTTATCTTTTTCTTGTATACGACTACATTGATTTATGATAATGAAGAGGCGTTAAAAAAGAAGAGAAAAAAATGGACGATTCCTATTTTTATTGCGTTGATTGCAATGATGTTCTTGCCATTAGATTATATAGAAACAGAGCAAGGAAATTATTCAATGGGACTAGCGGTTATTGGTACATACGGAGTGATTGTTGTGTACTTTATTATGATGGGAAAAGAGTTATTATTGCATTGGAAAGAAATTAATAAATATAAGCGAACTTGTGTGTTGTTTGCATATGGCACACAAATTGTTCTGTCTGTTTATCAGGCTATTGTACCGACAGCATTGACTTCTTCCCTTGGAATTGTGTTGATTAATTTGTCAGTTTTTCTTACTGTAGAAAATCCGGATGTACATGTGATTGAGATGCTACGTATGGAGAAGGAACGTGCTGACGAAGCAAATGAGGCGAAATCCAGGTTTCTTTCTAATGTATCGCACGAAATCCGTACACCGATGAATGCCATTGTTGGATTAACAGAGGTTTTATTGAGGAAAGATTGGCCTTCTGAAGAAAAAGGATATTTACTTAATATTCATAATTCTGGAAATGCATTATTGAATCTAATTAATGACTTGCTTGATTTTTCCAAAATTGAAGCTGGTAAATTTGAGATTGTTGATGATACTTATGATATGGAACAGTTATTGAGAGATGTGCATATTCTTGGTAAGGTGCGAATTGGAAACAAAAAGCTGGAACTTAAGATGAATATTGATCCTCAGTTACCCAAACAGCTATGGGGAGATGGACTGAGAATTCGACAGGTTATCATCAATATTTTAAATAATGCAATCAAATATACAGAACAAGGTACTGTGACTTTGACTGTAAAGGTTGTAGAAACAGAAGAAGAAAGAGTAAAGATGTATGTATCTGTACGTGATACGGGACAAGGTATCCGTCAGGAAGAATTGAGTAAGCTTTTCGATGCGTTTACACAAGTAGATGTCAAGAAAAATCAAGGAAAAGAAAGCACAGGATTAGGTCTGACGATATCGAGTCAGCTAGTGGAATTAATGGGTGGAAGATTAGATGTTGTAAGTGAATACGGAAAAGGAAGTGATTTCTTTTTTGCCGTTTGGCAAGGAATTCGGACCACTGATAAAATGGGAGATTTCCACGCAGCATCAAATCAAGTAGAAGATGCAAACAAAAAGGTTTACAAATGTGAATACGTTGCACCTGATGCACAGGTATTGGTAGTGGAAGACAATGAGATTAATCAGATTGTGTTACAAGCCATGTTGGAACCACTAAAGATACAGCTTGATTTTGCTGAAAATGGAAAAGAAGCATTGGAAATGATTCAGCATAAGAAGTATCAAGTGATTTTGATGGATCATTATATGCCGGTTATGGATGGTGTTGAGGCGACGATTGAAATACGCAATATGGAAGATGAATATTATCGGAAGATACCAATTATAGCCCTGACTGCCGATGCTGTGGAGGGAACAAAAGAACAGTTCTATAAAATTGGTATGAATGATTTTTTGACAAAACCAGTTGATATGAAGAAAATGTGTAAGACATTACAGAAATGGATTCCAAGTGAGTATATTGTGAGGAATTGATAAACAGATAAGAGGCTACATCACAATTTTGTTTGATGTAGCCTCTTATACTATTTCAATTATTTCCAATGGTCTGTACCTCTTTTCTAAATATTTTAATAGTTCCATATTCAATTAAGATTCATTGAACTTCTTCATTTCATATCATATGTTAGAATATCCATTGATTTCAATTGTACTGTACGAATAAGTACTTCATATTATTTTTAATATAATCAAGGTTCATAACGAATATAAAATGAATGCTTTTAAGTGTTTGGTGGACTGTACCTTCCTTTACTTAGATTCATCTATATGAAACCCGAGTCGACATCTCAACTCTGTGGTCCCTTTTGATGATTTTAATATATCAAACATGACTGACAGAGTCAATAGTAAAAATAGAAAATAAAAACAGTAACACGTAATAGTTTGAAAGATGTGTTTTTTTGGTGCACTCCAATTATTCAACGGACATTTTTCGGTATTGTCCCGGAGTCATGTCTGTTCTTTTATAAAACTGTCTGCAAAAGTGTTCGGTGTTATGATAGCCACATTGAACAGCAACCTCAGAAATGGTTTTTTGGGTATGCTGCAAGAGGTCTTTGGCTTTCATAAGGCGGTATTGGATAACATCATCCATACAGGAGATGTTAAATTTCTTTTTGTAAATCAGTTGCAGATAACCGCTGCTGACATGGAGTTGTTTGGCCATGCTTGCAATATTCCAAGGTAATTGCGGGTTGTTGGCAATTTGTCTGCGGAGCGTAAGAAGCTCCCGGTCATGACAGGTATCAGGAGTGGTTGATAAATTCTCACTCAGCTTATCCAGAAGAAGATGAAGCAAGTTAGATATAATGAATTCATGTTTTTTTGAATCTATATGGAAATAAGGCAAAGAATTCTCTGCGTCAGGTGGAGAGATTCTGGTATTATTTTCTAATCTTGAGGAACCAATTAGCTGTGAAGTTTCCCAAGTCAAAAGCTGAAAAATATTATGACAGTATTCAGGGTCGGACACGGAAAATGGAACAGCCTGCAGAGGAAAATTGGTTACATAGGATTCATTAGAGGAAAAGCGAATCCAGTCATTTTGATATTCTTCATTTGCGGCTCCATAGTATATTGCATGGTTTGGGGGATATAGAATAGCTGTATGGGCAGGATATTCTTTGAGTGTATTATTTATCTTAAAAACGGCTGGTGTTGCGGTTAATATGAGCAGATAGCAGTTAAAGCCGTTTGGTACATTGTATATGAAATCATGGTTGTGATAGCCGTCATAACCTACGAAGCTGATTTGATTCATGGTAGCTCTCCTTTAGCTAGATAGAATGAATAAGATTTCTATTATTAATATCAAACGAACAAGATAAAAAGTCAATAAAAAGCCGAGAGAAATATAAAAGATATGAGGATATATCAATTATTGATTCGCATGAATCATTGAAGTGTATATGGAGAAACGTATAAGATAGAAATATCTTTAATAGAGAAGGAGTTACAAATATGAAGGGTATGAAAAGATATACGATTCATAAGGATGCCCAGATACAGTTTCGTAATCAGGTAGATTATTGTATTGGAACGGGAAGAATGGGGCTTGCATTGCAGCAAGAGTATTTAGAACAGCTAAAGCTTGTGCAGGAGGAGATAGGCTTTCAGCATATTCGAGGTCATGGATTATTTACAGATGATATGGCAATTTATCATGAGTATGAGGATGCTTGCGGAGAAAGAAGAGTGGAGTATAACTTCACATATCTTGATTTGGTCATGGATAGCTATAGAAAGCTTGGCTTAAAGCCATTTTTGGAGTTGGGTTTTATGCCACAGAAGCTTGCTTCAGGGGAACAGACTATTTTTTATTGGAAGGGAAATACAACACCGCCTAAGAACTATGAGACTTGGTGTGATATGGTTGTTGCAACCTTGCGGCATCTGATGGAACGTTATGGCGAGGATGAAGTAGTAGGCTGGCCGATAGAGGTTTGGAATGAACCGAATCTTCCAGGATTTTGGAAGGGTGCAGATATGGAGGAGTATTTTAAACTTTTCCAAAAGTCGTTTGAAGCAATTAAGAAGCTGGATAATAGATTTCGCGTAGGTGGTCCTGCAATCTGTGGTGTACAAGATGAATTTTGGATTCGTTCCTTTATGGAGTTTTGTCATAAGGAACAGATTCCTGTGGATTTTGTGACCAGACATCACTATACGACAGAGCTTCCTGAGCCGGTAGGGCATTATGGTTATGCAGAGCTTTCTGAGGCAGAAGCTGGCTTTGCAAACTTGCAAACTACAAGAGATATTATCGATTGCTTTGAGGAGTATAAGGGACTGGAAATCCACATCACAGAATTTAATACCTCATATATACCTAATTGTCCATTGCATGATACCAACCAGAATGCGGCGTATATTGCACAGCAGTTATCTCGATTAGGAGATGTCAATGAGTCATATTCTTATTGGACATTTGGAGATATATTTGAAGAGCAGGGGGTTCCATTTACACCGTTTCATGGTGGATTTGGACTGGTAGCCAATGGTGGGATTCCAAAACCAACCTTTTGGACATTTAAGTTCTTTAAGGATTTGCAAGGCAAATGCGTACATAAATCAGAGGATATGGTGTTACTTCAGAAGGAAGATGGAAGCTATTGCGGTATTATGTGGAATTGCAGCAGAGTACGTACCGGAGAGGCCCTGACCATAGAGGTAACAATCCCAGATGTGATGGAGGGAGAATATGCCCTGCTTATGAAGGTTGTGGATGAAGATACCTGTAATCCGCTGAGAGTATGGCATGATTTGGGAGAGCCTGCAAGCTTGAAGCAGGAGCAGAAGAAGCTTTTGCAGGAGAGCGCAAGGCCATTTATTGTAAGCAAACGCATAACAGCAGAGAATGGTCAACTACAGTTTGAAATAACGGTACAGGAGCATGGTGTTGTATATTTTGAGGTGAAGTCAGTTAAGACCAAGAGTGACAGAGGCTATGATTATAACAGAGTAATGCAGTATGAGATGGAAGGACAGCAATAGGAGGAAGAGACAATGAACTATGTATATGAGATGCCACAGGAAATGCTACAGGAAGCAAGTCAGAAGGGAAACGTAGAGAGGTTTGAGTATGATACTCAGACTTACGATACAGAGGACTCACATGCTATGCACAAAGGGGCGTGGGTGTATCTTCCGTATGGCTATGATGCGTCCAAACAGTATAATATTCTCTATTTACTGCATGGTGGTGGAGTAGATGAGGATTGGTGGTTTAAGATGTTCCCGGACACAGTTACCATTTTAGACAATATGATTGAAAAGCAGATTTGTGAGCCATGTATTATCGTAACACCTACTTATTATCGTGGAGAAGAGATTGATAAGAATGCTGAGTTTATTACAGAGCATTTTCATCAGGAGCTGCGTAAAGATTTAATTCCGGCAATAGAACGTAAATACTCTACTTATGCAGGGGGAAATGTTTCTGAGGAGAATCTAATCAGAACCCGTGAGCATAGAGCATTTGCGGGACTTTCTCTTGGTTCCATGACAACATATCGGGCAGCACTTTATCACAATTTTGATTTATTCTCATGGTATGGACCGTTTTCAGGATGCTGTGGACCAAACGGAAATCGTCAGAATGAAGTAAAGCGTATATGTGAGACCTTGGAAGCAGGTAAGACGAAAGGGTTGGAATTAGATTATTTATTCTGCTGTAATGGTGATGAGGATATTGCTTATGCAGAGCATGTTGAAATCATGGAGAATGCAGTGAAAGAGAGTTCTGTCCTAAAACAAGGAGAGAATTATGATTTCTTTACGATACCGGGTGGTGTACATGACATGAAGGCATGGCAGCTGCATCTTTATCATGCATTGCAGAAATTCTTTAATTAATTATGTAAACCGCTTAGAAACATAGGTTGTTTCTAAGCGGTTTTTGTTCATTTACGACAAAGTGGGAGGACACTTTTTGTATATATGTGGGAATTGCCATAAAGAAATTATTAATGTTATAATAAAGGAAACTCGGAAACGTTAAAAAGTTTCCGAGTTTCCTTTGGCGTAAATGTTTTGTGGACTTGTTGCAATATTTGGATAAAAAAACGTCTTTGATTGACAATAATAGACAATGCTTGATAAAATGATATCAAATATAAAGATATATGCGTTGAAATATTGCAATTGTATAACAAAGTGGAAAAGTGAGGCGGAAAAGTGGCAGAGTACAAAGTTTTAGAAATCAAACAAAGTGTTTTTGCTGACAACGATAAGGAGGCAGATAAGGTTCGTGCAGAGCTAAAGGAAAAGGGGATTTTCCTTCTGAATCTGATGTCTTCACCAGGGTCAGGAAAGACAACAACATTAACCAGAACCATTGAGGCTTTGAAGGATGAGCTTCGAATCGGTGTCATGGAGGCAGACATTGATTCTGACGTGGATGCAAAGACCATTTCGGAGTTAGGTGTAAAGGCAATACAGCTTCATACAGGCGGTATGTGTCATTTGGATGCTGATATGACCAGACAAGGATTACGTGGGCTTGAAGCAGACGATGTGGATTTGGCAATTCTGGAAAATGTAGGTAATCTTGTATGTCCTGCGGAGTTTGATACAGGAGCTGTGAAAAACGCCATGATATTGAGCGTGCCGGAGGGACATGACAAACCATTGAAGTATCCGCTGATGTTTTCCATCTGTGATGTGGTACTGATTAATAAGATTGACGTATTACCTTACTTTGATTTTGATATGGAAAAGTGCAGGGAATACATTGCCATGCGCAATCCAAATGCAAAGGTGATACCGATTTGTGCCAGAACGGGTGAAGGCATAGAAGCGTGGACAAAATGGTTGAAGGACGAAGTTACAAAGTGGAAAAAATAATAAGAGAGGTAGTGTGATATGGCAGATAAAATGGCAGGTTTTGTACCGGATTTTATTGAGAAGGAAGAAGAAAGAGAAGTCATTCTCAAGCTTGGACAGCTGGTAACCAATCGTATTCCTTATAAGCTTGGTTTGAAGAAGCTGACCAAGTATGACCCGGAGTATTGGGGACTTTCGATGCTGTGTACAGATGAGATGGCAGAGGTTGCGTTGAAGATGGGAGTTCGTAAGCCTCGCACTTTGGCAGAGATGGTGAAGCTGACAGGCATGGAAGAAAAGCATGTGGAAGAGCTGTTAGAGGAAATGTCATTTTCAGGTGTGCTGGAATATAACTGGGAGAATCCTGAGCATGTAAAGCAGTATGTGCTTCCGATGTTTGTTCCGGGAAGTGCTGAGTTTACCAATATGAATGCAACCATTCTGGAAAAATATCCTGAAATGGGTAGATTTTTTGAGAGAATGAGCCGTCTTCCTTTGGAGAAGGTTACACCAATGGTGCCACCGGGAGGCGCAGGAATCGGAATGCACGTTATTCCTGTAGAGAAGGCAATTGAGATGGAGAATGAATCCATTTCCATAGAGCATATTTCACACTGGCTGGACAAATATGATGGTAAGTATGCGGCAAGCCCGTGTTCTTGTCGCCGTTCCAGACTGACCTATGATGAAGGCTGTGCGGATGACCCTGAGGGCTGGTGTATTGCAGTTGGTGATATGGCTGACTATGTAGTGGAAACAGGTAAGGGCGGTCGCTATATTACAAGAGAAGAAGCCTTGGATATTTTCCGTCAGGCAGAGGAGAATGGATTCGTACATCAGATTACGAATATTGACGGTGCAGATAAGATATTTGCCATTTGTAATTGTAATGTAAATGTTTGTTATGCGCTTAGAACTTCACAGTTATTCAATACACCAAATCTTTCACGTTCTGCTTATGTGGCAAGAGTGGAGAAGAAGGATTGTGTGGCGTGTGGTAAGTGTGTAGAGGCATGTCCTGCCGGTGCAGTTAAGCTTGGACAGAAGCTTTGTACCAAGGACGGTAAAGAGGTTGAGTATCCAAAGCATGTGCTTCCTTCTGAGCAGAAGTGGGGACCACATATGTGGGATGAGGACTATCGTGATCATAACAGAATCAACTGCTATGATACAGGTACAGCTCCTTGTAAGACAGCGTGCCCTGCACATATCGCAGTACAGGGATATCTGAAGATGGCAGCACAGGGACGTTATCAGGATGCACTTGCATTGATTAAGAAGGACAATCCTTTACCTGCTATTTGCGGTCGTATCTGTAACAGAAGATGTGAGGATGCTTGTACACGTGGAACTATTGATGAGGCAATTGCAATCGATGAGGTTAAGAAGTTTATTGCGCAGCAGGATTTGGACGCTGCAACACGTTATATTCCGAAGAAGGTAGTTCCGTCTCTGGATGGTTATTTCCCGGAGAAGATTGCGATTATCGGTGGCGGACCTGCAGGATTATCTTGTGCATTCTATCTTGCCGAGAAGGGATATTCGCCAACCATCTTCGAGAAGAATGACAGAGCCGGCGGTATGCTGGTATATGGTATTCCTTCCTTCAAGCTTGAGAAGGATGTAGTTCAGGCAGAAATCGATGTCATTAAGGCCATGGGCGTTGAGATTAAGACCGGCGTTGAAGTAGGTAAGGACATTACGCTTGATGAGCTTAGAGCACAGGGCTATCAGGCATTCTATATTGCGATTGGTTGTCAGGGCGGCAGACTGCCGGGTATTGCGGGCGAAAATGCAGAAGGTGTTATGACAGCTGTTGACTTATTAGGAACAGTTGCAAAGAACGAAGAGTACAAGGTAGAAGGAAGAACTGTTGTAATCGGTGGTGGTAATGTTGCGATTGATGCAGCAAGAGTGAGTGGACGCTGCGGTTCGACAGAGGTTTCTATGTATTGCTTAGAGAGCAGAGAGACCATGCCTGCATCTTTGGAAGAAATAGATGAGGCAGAGGAAGAGAATGTTACAATCAATTGTGGCTGGGGACCAAAGGAGATTCTGACTGAGAATGGTAAGGTAAGCGGTGTTGTATTTAAGCGTTGCGTATCAGTAACAGATGCTGATGGACGTTTCAATCCAACCTATGATGAGAATGATACAATTACAGTTCCTTGCGAGAATGTATTCTTAAGTATTGGTCAGAACATTCAGTGGGGCAGCCTGTTAGAGGGTAGCAAGGTGAAGCTTGGAAGAGGAAATGGTGCGGTTGCAGATTCGTTGACCTATCAGACCGATGAACCGGATATTTTTGTTGGTGGTGATGTTTATACCGGTCCTAAGTTTGCCATTGATGCGATTGCGGCAGGTAAGGAAGGTGCGATTTCAATTCACAGATATGTTCGTCCGCATTCAAGCCTGACAATCGGACGTAATCGTCGTGATTTTATCTCTTTGGATAAGGAAAATATCAAGGTTGAGAATTATGATAATGGAAGTCGCCAGATTCCAAGAAGAGACCCGTCTATCGACCACAAGAAGTCCTTTAGAGATAGTAAGCTTCCATTCACAGAGGAGCAGGTAAAGGCAGAAACAGCTCGTTGTCTTGGCTGTGGAGCCTCTGTGGTAGATACGAATAAATGTATCGGTTGTGGTATCTGTACGACCAAGTGTGAATTTGATGCAATTCACTTACATAGAGAGCTTCCTGAGTGTAGTACGATGATTGCGAGCGAGAAGAAGCTTAAGTATGTTCTTGGAAACGGTGCAAAGCAGGCAATCAAAATCAAGTTTAAGAAGGACAAATAATATGCATGAACTTGGAGTAGTATTTCATATTGTGAAGAGTGTGAAAAGAATTGCTAAAGAGAATAATCTGAGTGAAATTGCTTCTGTGACGGTAGAGGTTGGAGA
>SVFJ01000068.1 GCA_015056925.1 Lachnospiraceae bacterium
GCCATCTGCGCGTTCTCCACACCAACAGCTACCAGTTTTGAACGTAGCTGTCTACTCGTGCTTAATCCTAATGACCCCGCCGCAAAAGACACAATCAATAGCGTTACAATCATCAGCTTCATCATAAGACTCATTTTTCTTGGTTTTCTTTTTTCCATCGTTTTCTCTCAACCTCACATCTGCCAGATTTTTAATTATAATTTAAATTTACCGACTTCCAAATTCAATTTCTCAGATATTGCCTTATTCTCGCCCGCCTCTGTTTCTATATCACTCACAGCGCTGGCAATATCATTTGATAAATCGGTTACATTTTCAATGCCCTTGGTGTTCTCGTCTAACACAATATTTACATCAGAAATCGCTTCACGTATTTCATCAATATTTGCTTTTAACTTCTCGCTTGCTAATGCAAACTCTTTTAAAATCGAACCTATATTATCCACATCATTGCGGTAGCTTTCACTTGTCTCCTGTAATTCTTCATACCCGCTTAATGCCACTTCATCCATAAACGAAATCATATTCTCCGATTCCTCAGCCAGCTTGTTTACTACCTGAATAACTGTTGCACTCACTTCTCGAATTTTATTAGCTGCCATTGCAGAATCTGTCGCTAGCTTACCAATCTCCGTTGCAACAACTGCAAAGCCTTTTCCGGCTTCTCCTGCTCTTGCGGCTTCAATACTTGCATTTAATGCAAGCAGATTCGTCTGACTGGTAATGCCAATAATATTATCAGTCAACACATTTATCTCATTTACAGCCTTTGACTCTTGTACCTTTTCATTAATTGCATCCTTCAGCTGTTTTGCTTTCTCTGATGCATTATTTCTCTTTGCCACAGCACCTTCATATATGCCAACAGCTTTCTTCATCACTTCATCCGACGATTGATTACCTGCTAGTGCTTGTTCAGCAATTGTTCCAATATAGCTCTGAATCTGTTCCACAGCTTCATTCACATTTGTAATGGAAGCACTTGTTTCTTCCATAGCAGCGCTCATCTGCTGCATGGTTGCCGATACATCGGTTACACGTACCGAAGTAGTTGATAAATAATCTACTACCTTCTCCGATGAAGTCTTAAGCATTCCTGAATTATCCGATATATTAATCATAATTCCTCGAATATGCTCCAATAATGCATTTACATTATCCGCGATTAATTCCAGCTCATCACCGGACCTCACATCTAATTTCTTTGTTAAATCACCTTCACTATGTACTAAATCATACAGCTTATTATCAACATTCCGAAGTCCTTTCAATATGCCTCTGATTAATAATCCAATAATGAGATTTGAAATAATCAAAAATGCAATGGATGTGATTACAAGCTTTAACACACTCTGATCTAACGCTGATACAATATCTGCCGCATCAAAATCGCTTCCTAACATTGCTACCACTTCACCGTTAGAGTTATAGATAGGCTTATATGCCGTAATCAAGTCCCCCTCTTCTGTATAATCTATATAATCCTGCAGATAATCCTCTCCCTGATATACCTCCTTCAATTCTTCATAAGGTACTGCAAATTTTTCACCATATGTGCTGACAACATCTGAACAATCCACACCATAATAAACAACACCGTCTTCTACATATAAGGTATATAAATACAAAATGCCACATGTTTCCTTTGCACGACGCAACTCCTTATAAATAGACTGATAAGCTTCCGTTCCTTCATCTCCTGGCTTCAATGTACTCAATACATCTCCATCTACTACATCAACTGCTATATTTGCAGCCATCTCTGCATTCTCGACTCCTACACTAATAAGACTCTCTTGTAATTGCATATACGAAGTTATACTAAGTGCTGCTGTAGCCATGAATACAATAAATGCAGTCGGAATCAGTAATTTTACCAATATACTCAACTTTCTGGTTTTTCTACGTTCCATAGCCTGCCTCCTATTAAAATTCTATGTGACATAAGTTTAATATTATCAACCATATATTTTTATTATAGTCCTACAATTTCTAATTATCAATAAATTTACTGAATTTTCTGTCATTTATTGCAAGAACATACTTTCTTTACAAATCGTTGGGGTAATAATTTTACGTACCAAGAGCAAACAGACATATCCTTACCTTTCTTCGCAAAATAAAAGAATGACCACGTTTAGTCATTCTTTTTCGTTTGTTTATTTACTTGTGTCTTAACTCTCTACTCTAAGTATTTCCACCAGCGATTCTTGTGTCTGGTATACTCTGTCTATCGTTTCTCCACTAACCACAAAGGCTTCTTCCTTACTATGTGGCAGATATATGCGTGCTTCACAACCTTCTGGAACGGTAATCTGGATATGAATATGATGCTGATCTGGTAAATCCCAATGAATCTTATAAATTCCTGCCGCAGATTCATATTCTGCATCCAAGTGTTTTAGCTGCCATGACACTGATGGTGCAATCGTCACCTTACGAAATCCCGGTGCTTCTTCCATTGGCCGCAATCCCGCGGCATACTTCCAAATCCATTCCACGATGGAACCATAGGTATAGTGGTTTAAGGAATTCATTCCTGTGCTTGAAATACGTCCGTCCTCATCCAGCGAATTCCAACGTTCCCAGATCGTAGTCGCTCCAAGATTGACCTCGTGTAACCAGCCCGGATAATCCTCATTGAGCAGAAGCTGCCATGCCATTTCCTCCATGCCATTTTCTGAGAGCATCGGACAAAGAAAAGGTGTTCCTACAAATCCCGTCTTTAATCTGCCATGGTTGTTCTCTAACAATTCCTTTAGCTGTGCTCTGGCACGTTCCTGATTTCCAATCCCTTCTAATAAAGACAATACTGCTGCCGTCTGCGTATCAATGGCGCAACGTCCACTTGGCGTATAATATTCATACAAAACGCCTTCCAATATCTGTCCCGCAAGTCGTTCGTATTTCTGCGCATCCTCTTCTTTTCCAAGAAGTCTTGCTGTCTTAGCTACCAAAAGCGCACTCTTACGATAATAAATATCAGCAATAAATCCCTCGTCCGTACCACCACGCACCTGGTCTACTCCTGGAATCTTACTATCTAACGCCAGCCAGTCTCCGTAATGAAAAATCCTTCGATAACCATGATCATCTCCATCCACCTTACGGATATATTCCACCCAGGCTACCATACTGTCATAATGCTCTTCAAGAATCGACTGCTCGCCATAAAACAGATACATATTCCAAGGAATGATACAGGTTGCATCTCCCCAGACACTACTACATCCCTTCATACCGGCAGCAGGAATCGTATCAGGCACCATGCCATCATGTGCCTCCTGCTCCTTCCTGCAATCATATAAGAACTTTCGGTAAAAGGCGTAGGTATCTGCCAGATACATGGCAGTAGGGCTGAATGCCTGTGCATCCCCAGTCCAGCCCATTCGCTCATCTCGCTGCGGGCAGTCTGTCGGCACATCCACAAAATTACTCTTCATTCCCCATATCGTGTTCTGAATGAGTTGATTTACCTTAGCATGGCCTGTTGTAAGCTTTCCTGTCATCTGAATGTCTGAATATAATGCATGTACGGTCAAATCCTCTGGCTTAAAGTTCGTAATTCCTTCTATTTTAATGTATCGGAATCCATAAAAGGTAAAATGCGGTCTCAGCACATGTTCCTTTCCGTCCGAAATATACACAAACTCCTGCTTGGCACTACGTAGATTATCCCTATAGAAATTGCCATCCTGCAACACCTCACCAAATTGCAGACGAATAACACTGTCTTTTGGTTCATGTACCCGCAAGGAAAATACACCGGACAAATTCTGCTTTGCATCCGCAACCTGCTCACCTACTGAAGTTTCTATCATTTCTACCGAAAAATTCTCCTGTTTACGAACAGGAATGCTGAAATTATCCGTAAGAAGTGCTGTCAGTCGCTTCTGCTCTGACTCATCAAGCAACACTACTTCGCCAGCTTCTTCCTTTAGTGTATCATCTACCTTCTCGCCATCATAAATGGATGAAGAAACAATATTGCTTCGCTTCATCTCCCATGAATCATCTGTTATAAAGCATTCTGTGCTACCATCTTCATAGGTAACATGAATCTCTGCAATTACAGTTCGAGTCTTTCCATAATATCCATCCAAACATCCATTAAATCCATATCGCCCCTTATACCAGCCATCTCCTAGCAGAATGGAAAGCTCTGCTGAATGTTGAATTTCTTTCGTGATATCATAGGTCTGTACCTGTAACCAGTCCGTATAATCATTACAGCCAGGAGTCAGAAGTGCATCACCTATCTTCTCGCCACCTAAATATGCCTCATATAATCCTAGTCCACAGATATACAATCTTGCATTTGCTACCTTATCTTTTAATAACAGCTTTTTATAAAAAATCGGCAGACGTTCAGAAGCTTCCTTCTCTGCAATCCACTTTGCCTGCCATGACTCTCCTTGCTTGCCTGTTTCAAAGAAAGCCTCTTCACTGGCTTCTTCTTGTCCATCTCTTACCGACAACGTCCATGTATATCGTGTCCTCGGCTTTAACTGGATATCCAACTTTGTTCCCAGTGCTTCATAATGAGTATAATCCGTTTCATAATAGGAGCCATCCTCTCCACGAATCTCTATTTTACTAAATACAGTCTCTGATTCTGCCCCCTCCATAATCCACGAAAACACAGGAGCATTCATCTGATAGCCCACAGGATTCTCCAAATGACTGGTTCTTAAATGATGTAATCTCATATACGCCACCCTTTCTCTAAATGATTTTACGCAACTATCTATTTACTAATATCTTAGGTTATATTACAATGCAAGTAAACACCTTTAGTTGACACCATTAGAGGGATTATGTGATATGAATAATGAATTTTATACTTTGCAGCCAGACAGCTTTGGCCTGAATCAAAAGACAAATTTTCAAATGCTTTTCTATCACCAGAGTGATATTGAAGCGCATACCCATGCTTTCTTCGAGCTAGTATATATCTTAAGTGGAAGCGCTGTTCATTCTCACGATGGCACAACCCAAATGTTGTCTGCAGGAGACTACTTTATCATTGATATCGGCTCTGTTCATAGCTATCAGACAGGAGAGGATTTTTCATTATATAATTTTCTATTTTTACCGGAATTCTTAGACGAAACGATGGTAGGATGTACTTCTTTTAAAGAACTTATCAGACATTGCATGTATCGCTATAACAAAATCAGTCTGGGATTAGATACTGAGAATCGACTCTTCCATGATACGGATGGAAGAATTTTACAGATTATGGAATTACTCCATCAGGAATGCCATGAGCAGAAGCTTGGTTTCTATGACATCTGCCAAAATCTTGTACTTGAAATACTCATTCGCATGATGAGAAATACTTTAGAAGAAGAGCCTGACCAAAAGCTCCTATCAGAGCAATATCCGCAGCCAATCCAGCAGGCTTTACTCTATTTTTCAGAGCATCTGTCTGACTCTTCGCCTATATCAAATTTCTGTGATGCCAATCATTACAGTCGTGAATATATCAGTCGCCTCTTTAAGAAAAATATCGGTATTACTCCTGTTGAGTACCTCCGCAAGAAAAAGATGGAACACGCCTGTCTTTTACTCTCTACCACCACCTTAAGGGTAAGCAGCATCGCCGAGCAATGCGGCTATCAGGATGACAAGACCTTTCGCACCACCTTTAAAACGCTGCTGGGTATAACACCGACTGAATATAGAAATAGCACGAAGTAAATCTACTTCGTGCTAGCTGTGATTTATTCTCTTCTTACCAGCCCTTTACGGCTTCCTCATAATAGCCTGCAACTGAATCTACAATCAGATACATCTCTTCAAAGCAAGCCTTCTTTGCTTCTATAGTATCACCCTTCATATACTCCATCAGCTTTTCATCATCTGCAAGAGGATACTCTACGCAATCCTGTCCTGAAATCATGGAAAACGTAAATAATCCACACAAATGCGCATAGGTCTGAGATGGATGATAGTCACCTGGTTTGAACATCTCATCATATTCAAATCCCATATCTGTCGATGCGATGTCAACAATTAACGATGCTGGGATGAGGTGCACCCGCTCATCATAAGAAATTTTCTTCAGAAGCTCCACATCATAGTCAAATTCCGTCATATAATAAAAAACTTCTGTATCTTCACCGCATAGCTTTACAAACTCGCAGATATCCTCATAAGTCGTATCATAATCATTTCCATATTCCTGCAAAACCAGAACATCTGCATCCAGTAAATCCTGCTTCATAATGTCCACAAGCTCTACTCGCTTTAATGAATTCTCCAATGTTCCTCCTGAAACAAGATACGAATGATTTTCAAAATGATATCCACTATTCTCTGCATATGTCATCACTTTATCTGGGATGCCCGGCACTTGTAGCAAACTGTTTCCAACATAAACTACATGTACTGTTTCCTCTTTGGTAAACGTTTTTCGAGGCTCCATGTAGGATAAGTCGGGAATTGAAGTTCCATCACCTTCGCCATTGCCAGCTGTGGCAGAACCACAGCAAATTGATACAAATCCTAGACATACTATTAATGCATTTACAATTCTTTTCCCTAACCCCTGTTTCATATATTACTCCCATGCTTCTTTTGTTAACATAACTCTATCATGCCTATTGCGCTTTCACAAGATATAAACGTGCGCCGCTAGGCGCACGCAGAAAAAAAGACACACTGGAAGATTCCAATGTGTCTTGTATACCTACACTAGTTCTATATCCTGCACTAATTCCTATGAAGATTCTGCATCCATGTCTTCAACCACTTCAGCATCTGGCAACTCGATATCCTGCTCATCCAATGCCTTCTTCACGGCCTTGCCTGCTGCCTTAAAGCCTTCTACCATGGCACCTACTGCTGCACCACTGGCTACAACTGCGCCTATTGCTACAATACCTGTTGCAGCCGCAACTGCTCCCAGTACCTTACCTGTTTTCTTACATACAATTCTCTTATTCATAGCTTATTCCTGCTCCTTTGTTTCCTCTACATTTGTTTCCTCAGCCTTTTCCTCATCTACCTTCTCAAGGAACTTATCTACAAATGCATCCTCAACCTTCTTGTATGCACCAACTACACCGTCTTCAATTTTCTTATAGGTGCCTACTACACCATCCTCAATCTTCTGATAAGCAGCAGTGACCTTCTTATCCATTCCACCTGTCTTCATAGAACCATCTTCATTAAGAAAGGTATCTGTGAACTTCTTTTCTACCTTCTCATATGCTCCTACTACCTTTTCTCCTACTTTTCCTGTGTTTAAACGATACTCTGACATTTTTAATCCTCCTTGTTTTGCGAAGCAAAATCCGAACCCCATGGTGAGGAGAGGATTTAGCCTCCTATTCATATTCAACCTGTTCTATTTGAAACTTTTACGTTTCGTTCATTTGATGAGTTGAGTATAGCCTAGGAGTTTTTATGAAATGTTTGCGAGATGTTTATGTTTTGTTAAATGTGGAAATTATTTAACTTAAAATATACCCTGTTGCTGCATATTTAATATTACTATAATCCACTTACAAATTGAATTTTGTGTACTTAGTTAGATTTGAAGTTAGTTGAGCCATGCACAGATGAATCGAATTGACTGCTGGGAGCTTGCTCACAGGCAGGCATATTCGAGCGCATCTGTATACGGCGAAGCCGTACATGAGGAAGTAGCCCGTAAGGGCGGATTCCGAATGTAGCATGGCGAAGTTTATCACTATTGTTTAGAGAATTATGTATATTGGGTGTACCACAGTGAATTCTTGCTTTCCTGTACACCACTTTTGCTGAAATACAAGCATATTGGGTGTACCACAGCAGGTTTCAGCTCTCCTGTACACCCTTTTTACTGAAATACAAGCATATTGAGTGTACCACAGCAGCTTTTAGTTCTCCTGTACACTTTTTTACTGAAATACAAGCATATTAGGTGTACCACAGTAGCTTATTACTTCCCTGTACACCTTTTTGAATCTAAAATCCAAACTATTAATAACTGTGAATTATTCGGACAGCATAAATAATTGACACTCTTTGGCGTTTACATATCCGTGTACAGTTTATTATTCAACCATATCGCCAGTAATTATCCAGTGGACCTTACAGCTCATAAGCATGCTCCTAGGTCCATTACTACTTAAAACAGTGGACCTTACAGCTCATAAGTATGCTCCTAGGTCCATTACCACTTAAAACAATGGACCTTACAGCTCATAAGTATGCTCCTGGGTCCATTACCACTTAAAACAATGGACCTTACAGCTCATAAGTATGCTCCTGGGTCCATTACTAATATTTATTCATATAGCACATAAGTATTTTTCTCAGCTAACTCCAAATTTATATAATTGCATCAAGTCCATACAATTGAACTTTGTTCAATTGTCATCGCTCGCAAAAATAGCTCGCTGAATCCAAATTTCCCTTGTATTTCTTTCAATTTTATCTAATTTTCTACAATATATCAATCCGCCATATTGCAAGCATCAAGAAAACCTCGAGAATGCCATTTCCCAAGGTTTTATCTCTGTTCCCTTTATTCATTTGCTATAAAATCATCAATCAACTTAATATAACCATCAGGATTGAACATAATTGCAAGATGTTCACCTTCCACCTTATCAATCACTTGTGGCGCGCTCATCATATTGCATAATGCTTGCTTTATATCATCGGTAAATGTGTCATATGAACAAAATGTTCCTTACTCATTTCCGGTTCCAATATTTTGATTAACTCTTTGATTGTGTTATATGCTTTTTTATCACCTTTCAGATGTGGTTTAAACATCATCGGAAACATCGCCATTGCAATCCCCATTGGCATTTTCTTATATTTGGCAACTCTCTTCTCTTCTTTTTCTTCATTTATCATATTAACAATACATTTCATACCCTCAAAAGTCAATTCTGTCGAAAATGAAGCTGTTGAAGTAAGAAGTAACCCGCTTACAACATCCGGATGCTTTTTCGCGATAATCTGTGCTAAAAGTCCTCCATAAGACTTCTCAAGAACAAGAAGAAACCATCCGCAAGACCTGAGCCACCTGCCAGAACTACAATCGTTACCTTTGCACCTTCATTTTTATAATAACGGTATTTAAGTTCATTTCCATTCAACGAATATGTATGAAATGGTGCTACTTTGTTGTAATACTCCCATTCTGTTTTAACATTTAATTCTGCCAAATTCATACTCTACCTCAATTCTTTTTAGCAACAACAGTGTAAATAAATGTCGTAAGATTTTCGCCCTTCACAATCTCAAATCTATTTCGCTTTAAATCACGAATTGATTTATTCAAATAAGAAACATTACAATCTCCTGTATTACTAAAATGGGTGTAAATAAAATTATCTACCTTCACACCAAGCATTTTGAAAAATCCTACGCCTGTATCCGATAATATATAAATTCCGCCTGGCTTTAACACGCGAAAAACTTCCTGCATCGCCTTGTCTGTATCTGGATAATGATGAAAACTCTGAGAACAGGTAACTACATCAAATGTATTATCCTCAAAAGGCAACTCATCGGACTTTCCAATAACAAACTCTGCCCCCGCTATATTCTTGTCACTAGCCTGTCTTATCATTTCGGAAGACAAATCTAATCCAATATGCTTTGCATAATGTGTCTTTGAAAGTAATTCAATCAAATAGGCTGTTCCACAACCGACATCAAGCAAATTATCATATTTCTTATCGCTTAAATAATCACAAATATTTTTACAACTAATCTTTCCATATTTTGAGTAAAGTATCGTATCAGTTTCATCATATACCTTCGCTTGATGATCAAACCATTCTTGCGATAATTTCACAAAATCTTTTTCTTTCCCCGTATTCATTAATTTCATGCTAAAACTCTCCCATCAAAGATCTTTATTTTATAGCTTCCACCTTATAACCAGCCTTCTCAATGACAGCACGAAGCTCTTCGTCACTCACTTCTCTCTCCATCTCTACAACTGCCTGCTTTTTGCCGAGATTCACCTTACCAGCAACACCTTCCATATCATTTAAGATGCGCTCTACCCTGTTCTTACAATGATCGCATACCATACCATCAATTATAATCGTCTTGCGTGCAACAACATTCTGCAATTTCTTTCTCTTAACCTTAACCGCCGAGCCACCGCCACAGCAGCTGCTTTCACCTTTAAAATGCTTTATCGTGTAAATCACACCAATAATTAATGCAATTACCAAGATACCTATAATAATCATATCTTCCATAAATATTTCCTTACCTTTCTTCTTGTTCCAATCTCTTCTTTTCCTTCTTGCTCTCTATCACATGCCTTATCGCCATCACTGGATGATACAGAATCATTCTCGGTCCTGAAAAGCGCATAACCTCTCGAATCTTCTCACGCATATCAGGCTTATAACAATGCACCTTACAATTCGAGCAGAACGTCTTAGTCTCCATGAAAGGACACTTCTCGCTACGCAGTCTTGCATATTCCTCCAACTGCTTGCAGTCCTCGCACAGCTCGCCTTTTGTATGGTGTTGTTTGTTACAATATAGCTTTATCATAAGGGAAACAACCTTCTTTTCCCTTTCTCTTTTTTGACTTACTTCCATATATAAACCTTTCTACTACCATTCCCTAAATACTTTCGATAACTTCTCATCAATATCGATTCGCGTCTGCTTGCACTCCCTCGAATATTTTCTTCCTGCTTTAAATGCGAAGCTTACTAGTAATCCTGATGCTATCGGAAGCATGATTTTTAGCATACTCTGCGGAAATGCAAAATGTGTGCCATGTTCATATAGGAATGCTTCATAGCTGCACTCATGAGATAACGCTTCTAATCGAGTCGTCATTCTGCGGATATATTTGCAGGTATCCCACAGTACATCATCCTCAGCTCCTACGAATACAAGCTTACCTTTGATATTCTCTACCTTTATCTTCTCCTCTTCCTGTAAAGGATGTAAACGCTCTGATTCCTCAAACATCTTTCTTGAGGCTATTACGTCGCCCCCCTCCTTCGATTCCTTCTGAATCATCTGCCAATACAGTGGATGACGATATGCATATGGGAGAAACGGTAACTGCTCCCCTCTATAAGAAAGACTGGACTCGTAATCTCCTGGTCTCTCTCTGACACCGTCCAATCCATCTCTATAGAAGCCTTCCATCACAAAATCTGATGGGCTTATTGCAATAGTCAATGTGATCTCCGAAAAATACGATGCCGCTACTAATGCCAGCATACCTGTTGTAGATGCTCCAGCAATACCAATCTTGCGATTGCCTTGCTTCTTTAGAAAAGCAATTGCTTTTTCATATCTCTCTAATTCATAGCTATGATGACCATAATCCTTCTTATCCGGTGCCATCGTCATAGCATTACAGCCTTTACTCTGTATCCATTTCACTCCGGAAGCTGCCATTCTATCATCAATATCGTCACCTAACATAAGAATCACAGCTCTATCACTTGCCTTCTCATTCTTAAAATATGCGCCAAAAAATCCATCCCTCTCCACATCAAAATATACTCTATTCATCCTCTTCCCCCTTCAGTATTGCTTAAACCGCTCACAAGTTAGCTTTCTCTAACAAATTATAGTGTTTCCTTATCAAATAGTCAACGCTCTTTTATATGCAAAAACCTCGGATGATATTCCTTGTCTACTTACAAGAATTCTATCGTCCGAAGGCTTTTCAACTACGCAATATATAATTTCACAATCTTATTATTTATATTTCTTATAAATGGAATTGCGGCTGCAATCTTGAATGCAATTCCTTGATCCTTGAGTTCATCAAAGAGATTCCATTCCTTCACAAAGCAAATTCTGTCATTTATTCGTTCCATGGCTTTCCCCGACTCAATTCCCCATTTGAATACGGCTGAGGTTTTCTTTACGGTGTCATGGTACTTGGTCTTCGTTGCAACCATAGGATTCATAATCTCTACCAGAACCGTACTATTAGGAAATTTATTCTTGATGATATCAAAAAGCTGCTTTACCTCCTCTTCCGTGAAGTACATCAGAATTCCTTCCAAGATAACTGCTGTGTTTCTCTATCTAATATCATGGTTCTTGCAATTACGCCAATACATTTTTTATTCTCGGCAACCAAAACGGATGCCTTTCCCTGCATTTGGAACTGTTCTAACACATTTTTAATCTTTTCATTAGCTATAATACCGATATCACAAACCTCTAATTTTCCATACGTCAGCGTACCCGTCTTATCAAAAGCAATGGTATCAACCTTTCCCATCTTTTCCAAAGCTTCACCCGATTTGATGATGACACCATGCTTCGTTGCCTGACCTATGGCTGCCATAATCGCTGTCGGAGTTGCCAAAACCAAAGCACAAGGACAAAATGCAACCAGCACGGTAACTGACCTTACAATATCCCTTGTGATAAACCATGCAATGACAGCAATTAAGAGTGCTACTGGAACTAACCAGCTTGCCCATTTATCTGTAATACGCTGCATGGGTGCCTTTTCCTCATCCTTTGTGGAGGCTGTCAGCTGGTGGCTGTCACGCAATATGCAAGAAAGCCCCGAAGAAATTACAGAATACTTTTTGGCTTCTATTGAACCGATTCTGTAATGTCCTTCGGGGCATTTTTCTTATGCATACACTTTATATCCTTTTTTGCACTCTCTGTCCCACAACACCAATCAGCATCCCAGTTACCAGTCCTGCTATCATAAGCACAGGAAAATAATAGAACACACTTAGATTCTCTACTACCAATGCCGCAATTACCAATTGCCCGATATTATGACTGACTCCCCCCGCCATACTGATACCTATCACTGAAAATCCTTTGCATTTTTTTAATAACAACATGACACCAAAGCTCAATATACCTCCTGCTAAGCTATATAGCAGTGAAGACATACTGCCAAACATAAATGCCACTAATATAATTCTTGTAACTAATATCAGAAATACCTGTGGCGCCGGCATAAGCCAAAGTCCCACTACAACTACAAGATTGGCAAGACCAAGCTTAATTCCCGGTACTCCAAAGGAAATAGGAATCAATATCTCAACATAACTAAATATCATTGCCAAAGCTACCAGCATTGCTGAATATGCTATCTTTTTTGTCATTCCGGAATCATACCTTTCCTCAATCTATTGGGTAATACTGTCTATGCCCATGTCATGCTCATTTCCACAGATTTCAGCTACCAGCTTATGTGGAAGACATACTATCGTTTCCTTCACATGACGAATCGCCTTATGCTCTACGCAATATCCGTCAGGACAATCAGCCTCTTCCATGACAACCTTTCCCTGACTTATGATGAATCGATTATAACCATGCTCATTCGCAATCTCTATTACACGCTCTTCAAAGAGAGAATACGTTCCATACTCACTGCCATCTATCATGATTCGCACCTGACTGCCGCTCTTCTTAACACCACCATACAGCCATATTGCTGATATCGCCGCAATTACTAAAACCACGGCTACAATCATCCAATCCTTCTTTTTCAAGCTCTTCTCCTATCCCGCACTACTGCGCTGATACAATTTCATACTCTAACTGGGACGTAAAGCAATCCTGCAAGCCCTCTGTGACATACAGTTTATCCTCCTGCGTACAGATGACCGCCTCAAACTCCTTGTGATGGGCTCTCCAATAAGCAATTGCCTCATCCTTTCCCATTACATACAAAGAAGTCGATAAGCCATCTGCCAAAGCACCATCCTCACATACAATCGTAACAGAAATCAAGCCACTCTGTGCAGGATAGCCTGTTCTAGTATCGATAATGTGATGATACCTCTTTCCATCCTCTTCAAAATAACGTTCATAGCCGCCAGAAGTAATCACGGCTGTCTCACCAATCGCAAGCACTCCAAGATAAGGAATGTCTTCGTACGGACTTTTTATAGCTACCTTCCATTTGCTTCCATCCGGCTTTTCTCCCACTGTCTGTACATTGCCTCCAAGATTTACAATGGCACTTTCAACGCCCTGCTCTTTCATAACCTGTGACACACGCATAGAAGTATACCCTTTTGCAATTCCGCCAAAATCTATCTCAGCCTGCATAGGAAGCTCTATCCTTCCTGTTTCTTTATGATATACTACCTTTGATGTATCTACAAAATCAAGGAGCTCCAAAAGTTCAGTTTCTTCCGGGACGCGATAACTCTTGTCCACAAAGCCCCACGCTCTCATAACCGGGTATACCGTAATGTCAAATATCCCATTCGTTGTTTCCCAAAGCTCCATTGAACGTCCAAACAGATATGCATAATCCTCTGATAATACTCCTGACTTTTCTTGATTAATTATGTAAACTTCACTTGTCTCATTTCCTGTTGAAAAAAGAGCGTCCAAACGATGAATCTCCGCAATGGCTGCCTCTACAGCGCCCTCACTATTTTCCCCATATGCTGTGAGATCCATATATGTATCCATAGCAAAAATGCTCTGTGTGGTACTATCTTGTTTTTGATTTTCCATCTGATTATCATTGCTTCCCCACAGGAAAACGAAGATTCCTATAAAAAGCAAAAATCCTGCTGCCAATCCTCTTTTCAAAATATGCTTCATTCTCTGATTCCTTTACTCTTAGTCATGTCACTCCTAATTCTATCAAAAACATATCTTTTTACAACAAAAAATGACTATCTTTTCATCAATAGTCATCCTTTTTAAGCTCCACCTCTACACCACTTATCTTCTTACCCTCTGCATATCCGCATATTCTAAGTCCTTCTGCGATGACTTTGTACCAGCTTTGTACACTCAGCCTGCAAAAGGTATGATCATCAAACTCTATCGTACACATGTTCTCTGCATCCATGTCCATACTGTAGGATATCTTGTACATATTCTTTCTGCTAAATGCACCGATATCCTCTAAAAGACTTACCATTCTATAAACAGTCGCCATCCCTATCGAGGAGTCTAATACACATGCCTTATAATACATCTCCTTACAGCTTGAGCAATCCTCCTCAAGAATGATATCTAATAACAGTTGTCTTTGCTTCGTCACTCGACAACCTCGCTCACGCAGCTTTTGTAATACCACATCTTTTCTAACCTTTGTTCTATAATAACATACCTGATCCATATAACCTCTATATCGCGACACCTGCTGTTTACGCCAAATTATACCAATTAGTCTCAACTAACTATTATTATATGCCCAGTTACAAAGATAGTCAACACAATTTATTTGTCAAAACTATCTTATCTTACATATCGCTAATCCTTGTTAGTTTTTGCAAACTTTTGCTGTACTTGTGAATATTTCCCTATTAATAAAAATCCATATCCCACCAACAATAACACCAGAAATATGTAACACAAATGAAACCATGCTAGTCATTGGATTCAACATACTTAACATTCCAAAAAACTCAAAAAGGAAATAATAAAATAACGGTTGCTTATAGCACGGTGTTTCTCTTTTCTTCAAAACTAGAAATATGCAATAAAAACCTACTGTTGCAAATGCATACCCTACAGAAGATATACCGGCTGCCTGTCCGGGCTGATTCCATGTAATCATTTGAAAACATACCGCCGTCACCACAGCTTCTGAAAAAAATAACAGTACCGTTTGCTTACTACCTATTACCTTCTCCACAACAATTCCCAATGGAATCAATCCCATAAAGTTCATGATGATATGCACCCACATAACCCACTGCGGTTCAATATTGTGTATCAAAATCCCTGTAATATGTTGCCAGAAATAGTGTGGTCTGGTTGTAAGGCAAAGCATATCAAATCTGTCCGGTATGAAATAACATACAATACATGACAGAATAAAGCTTATAACTGCCAGTGCCACCGTAATCCATGGAAAACCTTTTATTCTGTATAAATCACTTATTTTCATAGAAACCCTTCTCCTTTTCTGCGATATATGGTCTATCTAACGCTCGTTAGGTAAACTGTATAACATTTTCACTTTTATGTCAACTTTCTTTTTTGTTGACTATAAAAAAAGAATAAGTTATGATTCACCTAACAGACATTAGCTATATCATTTGGAGGAATTATGGAAGATAAAAATACACGTGATATTATATTGCAAGAATCACTCCAGCTATTTGCCCAAAGGGGATATGCCGCTGTTTCCATGAGAGATATCGCGGCTTCAGTTGGTATCAAAGCAAGCTCTATTTATTACTATTTCAAAGGAAAACAGGAGTTATTTGATGCGCTGATTCAGCAAGCAAATGAGATTAAGGATATGATGCGAATGAACTTTATGAAAGCATTAGGCAATGTTAGTTCTGTTGCCGAAGAACCTTTTGTACAAGCAGGTGTGTTTTTTCTGACAGGTTACTTTCAAAACCTGCAGATTTCGTTGTTGCTTCGAGTACTAGAATGCGAACGTCTACATAATGAGGATGCTGACAAAGCCTGGAAGGATTTAGTTATTTATGCTCCTTTAGAGCACCAGCTTGAAGTATTTCGAATCCTAGAGTCCAGAGATGAACTCTCCGATACCAATCTCGAAGCTTTGGCTGCTGAGTATCAATCCATTGGTCTACTTGCATACTTTACAGGAGATATTGAGCAAATGAAGGAACTGCTACACCGTTTCTATCAACGCACGTTTCAATAATGAGCGATTTTCTTATGCTACACGTGCATCGTTATATATACCCAAAAAAGGCGTCTTGGAAAACTCCAAAACGCCTTTTTATGGTATAGGAAAGTGCTCGAAGTGTAGTGGGAATTAAACAAGAATCAGCTTAGCTGATTCTTGCGAAGTGTGGCCGCCAGGCCACACTTTTTTACAACATGTTATATATAATTTGCCATCTCGATTAATCCCTGCTCATCAATCGTAAATGGATAGTTCTTCAGCTTAGCCGGATTCTCTAGAATACTCTTAGCATCTTTTACCAGCAATTCTTGACTAACTTCAACATTTCCCAACAACTCCCTTAGATACCGACAGAATAATGCTGTATCATCAAAGCCTAACAACGTCATGACCTCCATTACAGCCTGCTTATCCTCATACATTGCCACATAGCCTCCAAGGAACATCCCTACTGCTTTGCCATGTGGCACACCAAGCTCATAGGTTACAGGATAACTAAGACCATGTGGAAGAGAAGTCCCTGTATACGTAATTGCCATACCTCC
>SVFJ01000069.1 GCA_015056925.1 Lachnospiraceae bacterium
AATCCCAATTTAGCAGGAATAAAATGTAATGTCACTTAGATTATTCGATAGCCTAGGCGCAAGCACTAACAGGTTTCATGCAGAAAGCCGGCGCAGGGTGTTAGAGTTTCTTAGTGCTTTTGGAGTATACAGGAAACTGCCGACTGGACGGAGGCAGTAGGCGACAATCTGAGGCATGGATGCCGAATCGTCGCCGGTTCCGTACGTATAGAACACTTAAATAAAAGCACATAGAAATTCTTAGTCCGAAGCTCTAGCTTTCGAATGAAACCTGTTAGAGCGGGCGCCGGGAGAACTCGACAAACCCAAATTTGAACACATAATATACACATAAAAAAGGTAGAATTTCGTCTCATTTTGCGATATGATAAAGGTGAGAGATGTTGTTTGTTTGAGAAAGGATAGCAAACATGAAGAATAGGGATGTATTAAATAATTACGATGAGACGATAAATGATGAATATGCAAATAGAGAACGAAGACGTCGTAGAAGAATCAAGGAGCAGGTGACTGCTTATGTTGCTTTGGTGATTATTGTGGCTGCGGTAGCTACAGCCGGAACCATTGGAGTTAAGTCATTAATCAGCCATGTACAGGCTTATAATGCACAGATGGAGCAGGCGATAGCTGATGCGGTGGAAGAGCAGAGTCAGGCAATTGAGAGTGAAGAGATTGCCAAGAGTGAAGCATTGGAAGAGGCATTGGAGGAAGCTTCCAAACAGGCAGCTGAGGCAGAGACAGTGGCAGAGCCGGAGGTTAGTCCGTTGGATGAACTGGTTGCAGGTTTGATGCAGGATATGACATTGGCAGAGAAGGTAGCTGCGATGTTTATTGTTACACCTGAGTCGATTACCGGAGTTGGTAAGGCAGTCAGAGCAGGAGATAGTACCAAGCAGGCGATTGCTGCGAATCCGGTGGGTGGAATTGTTTATGCAGAGAAGAATTATCAGTCTGACAGTCAGTTTCAGACCATGCTTAGTAATACCAGGGAGTATTCCAAGTTCCCATTATTTATTGCGGCAGGCTGGACACTTGCAGAGGATAAGAAGCAGAGTTTTGGCGTGGATATGGATTTGAACGCCTTAAAGACTCTTGTAGTGGAAGGGATTGCCCTGAATGATTACCAGATGGAGATAGAAGGACTGAATATTAGCGGCTTTATGAATGAGAAGGTAGTAACAGATTATTATTCATCTGCAGATGCAGCGATAGCGGCGATTCAGGTAGGTGTGGATGTATTGGTAACACCGGCGGATTATAAGGCCGCATATCAAGGGGTATTGGATGCAGTTACCAATGGGATTATCGCAGAGGAGCGCATTAATGAGTCCGTGCGTAAGATTTATAAGGTAAAGTATCGGGATGCTTTGAATAGCGATATTGCAGAATAAGATAGATTAAGTCCGGCAGAATATGCCGGATTTTTTCTGACAATTGAAGAAAAAGTCTTTAAAAAAGTTTTTGCTTTTTATGTTGACAAAGTGATAACCATGATGTATAGTATATTTTGTTGTGAGGACAGCAGATAATTATAAATGCGCGAGTGGCTCAGCGGTGGAGCACCTCCTTGCCAAGGAGGGGGTCGCGGGTTCGATCCCCGTCTCGCGCTCTTGAAGAAGGATGATACGGAGTATCATCCTTTTTTCGATGCTAAGATATAATATAAAAGAGGGAGAAAAGTCTCCCTCAAATTCTTTACCCCACATGTCTTTCAAATCTTGTAAAGCCAAGGATTATATCAATCTCGTTAAGTGCATCCTGTGGGATGACGAAGCCGCTGGCTGCAAGATTACTCTGCAACTGGGCCGGTTTGCTGGCACCTGTGATAACACTACTTATGATTTGTTTACGTAAAATCCAAGAGAGTGCCAATACAGAAAGTGAGACACCAAGCTCATCAGCAATCTTTGAAAGCTTCTCAACTTTATCCAGATTTTCATCAGTGAGTAGATTATTAATCTGTTTGTCAGCCTGATGGGTTGCACGGGAGCCGTCAGGATATGGCTGTCCCTTGCGGTACTTACCGGTAAGAAGTCCCTGTGCCAATGGAGAGAATGGTGTGATGCCGATGCCGTATTTTTCGCATACGTCGATAATCTCATGTTCGATGTAACGGTCCATCATATGATACTGAGGCTGAATCACTGTCATAGGGTGAAGATGGTATTCTCTGATAATGCGTTGTGCTTCTTCTAATCTTGCGGCACCCCATTCTTCGCTGACTCCGTAGTATAGGATTTTACCTTGCGTAACAAGGTCATTTAATGCACGGAGGGTTTCCTCCATAGGAGTCGTAGGGTCAAAGCGGTGGCAGTAATACAAATCAATATAATCCATTTGCATATTCTGTAAGCTGCGGTCAATATTTTCAAAGATATGCTTTCTGGATAATCCCCATTCGTTTACGCCTCTTCCAGTTGGAAAGAATACCTTGCTGGATACACAAAAGCTGCTACGGGAATAGTCCTTCAATATACGGCCTAAGAAGCGCTCTGCTTCACCGCCGCTATATGCATCTGCACAATCAAAGAAATTAACACCTGCATCAAAGGCAAGTCTTACGGTTTCTTCGGCGATAGCAGCCTGTTCGCTTCCGCGCAGGTCTGTCATCCAGCTTCCAAGAGCAATTTCACTTACTTTTAATCCTGATTTTCCTACATTACGATATTTCATATATTTCGTCATCCTTTCTGTCTTTTGTTGTGTTCTTTACTTAGTGTAGCACTTCAAGTATACTTGAACTCAAGATAAAGATTTCAAAAAGGAGACAGAATATGAATACCTACACAATCAAAGAAATGTCTAAGCGATATCAGGTGCAGGCGTCTACGCTTCGCTATTATGAAGATATAGGTCTGCTTGTTAATGTGGGAAGGTCTGCGAATGGACAACGTATATACACAGAGGAGCATATCGCAAGAATGGACGGAATTACCTGCTTTAAGAATACAGGACTTCCGATTGCACAGATTTTAGCGTTTTACCGTTATGAGAGTGATATTCCGGCAAATATTGATGACATTATCGCATTGGTAGAGAAGCACGAGGCAGATACGGCAAGGCAGATAGAGAAGATGCAGAGTGATTTATTACACATCAGGCATAAGGTTAGATTTTATCATGGAATTAAAGAAGCGATAGCGCAAAATAAATCTTGGCCGGATTGGAACGAGGTTTGAACACTAATATTACGTAAAATATTGAAAAATTCATACAATATGATACAATTATGATTGGATAGATATATTTTCTGTTAATTTTAATGTGTACGAGGTGGAAAAAATGAATAAGGAAAAGAAGGCATGGGTGCCGATGCCGGCAGACAAGATTTTTAAGTATATGTCATTGATAACATATGCTGTGGCAGCAGTATTTGGAGTGATTAATATTTTAGGGAGCAATTGGCTGGCAGTTGGTGTAATATTGTTAAGTTTGGGGATGTTTTCTCTTGTAAATCTGATTTTGAAGAAGAAAAATGCAACGGAAGAAGTACAGCAGATGACAGTATGTATCAGCTTAGCGGTGTTAGTATTTGCGATTTCGTTGTTTAGTGGAGCATATTACAGTGATGATTTTCCGCTGTTTTTGGCAGTAATTGGTTTGACCGGATTATATATGCAGCCTAAGTTTACCTTTGTACAGATTATTGTCATAGATGTGTTGCTGATTCTAATGTATCTGATTCACCCGGAAAAGGCAGAAAGTATGTCACAGTATATTATGTGTACGGCTATACTTACGGTAGGCGGTTCAGTATTTTATCAGACTGTTAAGCGTGGACGAGCCTTTGTTGAAATCAGTAATCAGCGGGCAAAGGAAGCGGAAGAACTGTTGGCCTCCCTTACAACAATTGGTGAGGAGCTTCAGGTAAATGTCAATCATTCTGCTGACCGTATGAACAGTATGAAGGATGCCAATGAAAGACTGGCACAGAGTGCCAATGAGCTTCAGAAGGGGTCGGAGAGCATGGCACAGGGGGCCGGTGAGGTGTCTGACTCCTGTGAGGATGTGCAAGGGAAGATTCAGGTGACCCAGCAGCAGATTGGCGCCTTAGACTTAGAGGTGCAGACCTTTGAAAATGCACTGAATGACACGCATAAGCATATGGATGCGATGAGCCGTCAGATGATGTCGGTAAAGACAACAATGAATGAAGCAAGTCAGGTATTCCAGATGATGAGTGAACAGATGGAGTTGATTTTTGATACAACCAAGCAGTTGAACAGTATTGCAAACAGTACAGCCATGCTGGCACTCAATGCGTCCATAGAGGCAGCAAGAGCAGGTACGGCAGGTGCGGGATTTGCAGTAGTTGCATCCAAAGTACAGGAGCTTTCGGTAGACAGTAATGCATGCTCTAACCGTGTATCTGAGATTGCCGGTGAGATGCAGGCGCAGGTACAGGAGACGACAGCGCAGTTTGAAGAGAGTACACAGGCATTGAACAGTTCTTTGAAAACGCTTGATGAGCTTCAGAAAGGCTTTAGACAGCTGACGGAGGATTTTGGTTCTCTGTATGGAAATATTGAAGCACAGAATAAGAATGTCACAAGTGTAGATACCATTTTTGAGGAATTAAAGGGAAAGGTTATGGATATGACGGCATTCTCAGAAGAGAATCAAAGCGTCGTAGATTCTATTGCTGATGTTATCCGTATTTACCAGGAAAATATGGCAAAGATTATAGATGATTCGGCGAGAGTGCAGGAATTATCGGCATCCATGCTTGAAATGGCAAAAAGTAATTAGGAAGGTAAGGTTTTATGGTATTTAGCTCAACAGTTTTTCTCTTTTTATTTTTACCCATAACCTATTTATTACATTTATTAAGTCCTAATATCAAACTGAAAAATGCAGTTTTGATTGTGGCAAGTTTAGGGTTTTATGCGTTTGGTGAACCTGGGTATATTTTTCTTATGCTCTTGTCGATTTTGGCAAATTATGGATTTGCCAGACTGATAGCAGCGGCAAAGAAGCATCCCAAGGTACCACTGGTGTTTGCGGTCATTTATAATATTGGAATGTTGGTAATCTTCAAATATAGTGGGTTGATAGTATCAAGCTGCAATGCTTTGACCGGATTGCATTTTCCTGTTCCGAAGATTGCCTTACCAATAGGTATTTCTTTCTATACCTTTCAGGCGTTATCGTATTGTATAGATGTGTATCGTGATAAAAATACGGTACAGAAGAATGTCTTTAAGCTGATGCTTTATATCAGTTTGTTCCCGCAGCTGATTGCAGGACCGATTGTCAAATATCATGATGTAGAAGCGCAGCTGACGCATAGAACCATGACCATGGATAAGACGGCAGCAGGTTTAATGAGATTTATCTATGGTTTGTCAAAGAAGCTGTTGATTTCTAATGCTATGGCGTTAGTAGTAGATACTTTATTTATGACAGAAATGAATATGGCTCTTACCGCATGGGCGGTGGCAATATGCTATGTGCTTCAGATTTATTTTGATTTTAGCGGATATTCGGATATGGCAATCGGATTAGGTAAGATGTTTGGATTTGATTTTCTTGAAAATTTCAATTATCCGTATATTTCAAGCAGTATTCAGGAGTTCTGGAGACGCTGGCATATTTCCCTTTCTACATGGTTTAAGGAGTATTTGTATATTCCGCTAGGTGGTAACAGAAAGGGTGAAGGACGTACTCTGCTCAATAAATTTATTGTATTTGTATGTACGGGTATCTGGCATGGTGCTAACTGGACATTCCTTGCATGGGGCTTATTCCATGGCCTGTTTATTATGTTGGAATATAAGAAATGGATTCCGTTCCTGAAGAATAAAGTGCTTGCACATGTTTATACCATGTTAGTGGTAATCTGCGGATTTGTGATTTTTAGAGCGGATACCATAGGACAGGCGGGGCATATTCTGGCATCCATGTTTACAGGCTTTACCTATGAAGCAGGTGAGCATATGCTGCTCGCAAAGCTTGCCACACCGTATACGATGTGTTGTCTGCTTGCAGGTATTGTGTTAAGTGCACCGGTATCAAAGTATGTGAAGAATACAAAGGCTTTAAAATATGTAACAGCAGTAGGATTGTTTGTTTTATGTGTTATGAGTCTTGCGACCAGCAGCTATAACCCATTTATTTACTTTAGGTTTTAGGGGGGATGGCTATGAAAAAGACTTTGAAGTTATTATTTATTATTTGTTTCTTTGTAGTATGTATTATTCCGGTTGGTTTGATGTGGGCTGACACAACGACCCTTTCAGAGAATAGAAGCTTATCTGATTTTCCGGAGTGGACCTTGGAAAACGGAAAATGGAATAAAGAGTTCTTTAATGAATTTGAAGTATGGCTGACAGAGCATTTTGCATTCAGAGGTGCGTTGGTTGAGGCAGACGGAGCATTAAAGTATCATGTATTTGCATCACCAAGTGATATGCAGGTTATCGTAGCAGAGGATGACTGGTTATTCTTTGATGCTACCTTAAATGATTATGCCGGTGTTACCTTGGCAGATGCCCAAATTGATGCCATAGCTGCTACCTTGCAGGAGACCTGTGAATATATCGAAGGACTTGGAAAAAAGCCTATGATTATGCTTGTTCCCAATAAGAATACCATTTATCCGGAGCTGATGCCGGCACGGTTTGGCGATAAGAGTGAGGTAAGTAACAGAACACTTTTACAGGAAGCGTTAGCAGAAAGAAATGTTCCGTATCTGGATGCTGCAAAGGTTTTGATTGATTATAAGGATACAGATGAGGTATACTTGCATCAGGATACCCATTGGAATAATACCGGTGCAAGACTGGTATTGAATGCGCTGTATGAGGCATGGGGGCTTGAGGATGAGCATGAGCTTGCAGGCTATCAGGTAGAGAAGGTGCATGAGTCTGATTTATATCAGATTCTGTTTCCGCAGAGTGGAGAACTGGAGGCGCAGAGAATTTATCCATCGCAGAATGCCTTTGATTATAAGGGCAGAGTCAGAAGTATGGATGATTTAAAGATTCAGACGGTATGTGAAGACGGTAACGACAAGAGCATACTGGTTTATCGTGACAGCTTTGGAAGAGCCATGATTCCGTGTATGGGTGAGATTTTCAGTCAGTGTACATTTAATCGTTCGACACCTTACAATTTGCAGCTTGTAGAAGAAACAGAATGTGACTATGTATTGATTGAGATTGTAGAGAGAAATATAGCAGATTTGGCAGGAATAGATGTGCCGTAATCGGGAGGTGACGCTTATGGAGCGTAAGTTTAAGGAATTATATCTTGCAGGAGAGATTGAATTTGAGGAAATTGACGAATACAGCTACCAGTGGGGCATGAGTGATGAAGAGTGTACGCTGGCACAGTATTTGGGCTTAAATGCTGAGGAAGAGGATGCTTGGGTAAGTGACAGCGAAGAGGCTTTGCGCGAGCTGTTGGATAAGCAGAAATTTGTATAAAATGCATATGGATTGTTTGGAGTCATTGTGATAGTATATGGTCAGTGACTTAAGTAGTCAACTAAAGTCATTTGAATTTGTTCGAATGACTTTTTTCTTTGGGAGGTAAAAGTTAATATGGCAAGAGGGAGACGAAGAAGAAGGAGACGTAGAGGCAGTGGGCTCAAGTACGCCTTAATCTGTCTTATTTGTGTGTGTATATTATGTTTGATTCCGGCAGGCTACTATGTGATAAAGAGCTTTGTAGAGGATGCAGGTAAGGTAGCGATTACGGAAAATACAGTGTCCGATGAACCTGTCATTTTAAGAGATGAACAGCCAAAGGCAGAGGAGACTGAGCAGGAGACAGTAGTAGAGACGATAGAGGAGACCACGGAGGAAGCAACACAGGAGGTCATTGAGTGGCCTGATTTTGAAGTGTTAGAGCCGGTGGTTTCTGTTACAACAGAGTTTGACCCGATAGGTGCGACGGTATGGCCGGTGCAGGATTTGCCTGTATATGATAATATGGCGGTCGTAGTGGATACGGTTGCAGCTGGTACGCCGATGATGGTGCTTTCCTATGAGTATGATTTGTTCAAGGTAAGCTACGATGGCAAGATGGGGCTGGTGGCAGCAGATGCCTGCATGATTAATCTTCCTGATGTGATGCAGCAGGAGATGCGGTATGATATTACGAATTCTTACAGCAGCATATACAGGATACATGGTGATGATATTGATAATGTAACCGGCGAGGTGCTTTATCCGTATGTGAAACAGGGAACGGATAATTATCTTGTACCACTTTTGGTTCCTGTAGCAAAGGCGCTTTTTGAGGCAGAGGCAGGTGCGCTGGAGATGGGCTATACCATTAAGATATATGATGCGTACAGACCACATTCTGTGACGAATGAGATTTATGATAAGACCTCGGCGTTTGTAAAAAAATATCCGGAGTATTTGGATTATATGACAGAAGAGGTAGGAGGTACTGTTTATAAGCAGAGCAATTTCCTTGCTAAGAGTGTTTCTAACCACAATTACGGTGTAGCAATAGATATTACACTGGTGAATTGTCATACCGGTGAAGAGATGCAGATGCAGTCCGAGATGCATGAATTGAGTACGCTGTCGGTATTAGACCGTAATAATCCAGTGGCAGATGCGTTACAGGAGCTGATGACTGCATATGGCTTTGAGGGATTAAAGTCTGAGTGGTGGCATTTCCAGATTAAGGCTTGCAGAATGTCGGTGGCAACCTTTCAGGCAAGACCGTATGAGGAGCCGATTGTGAACACGATAGGAGCCGATGCGGGAGCAGAGGAAACGTCAAAAACTGTAAATAATGAGGTAGAACAACTCTTGATTTAGGTGTTGACACGTTCTTCCAAATAAACTATGATTTGAATAAGAGTGATTTAGGTGTACAAGTATTTAAGGAATATTTTGTACACCTTTTTGCATAGAAGGGTATCTTAAGCGAAATAGAAAGGCAAGGTTGTTACGATGAATTCAACATTATGGTATAAGAATCCGACATGGGATTGGAATGAGGCACTTCCGATTGGAAACGGAAGAATTGGCGGTATGATATTTGGCGGTGTGCAGTCAGAGCATATGCAGGTCAATGAAGATTCGGTATGGTATGGCGGACCGATGGATAGAAATAATCCAAGTGCCAAGGAGAAGCTTGAAGAGATTAGAAGTCTGATTCTTGACGGACAGATACATAAGGCAGAGAGATTGTGTAAGCGTGCTATCGGTGGAACACCACAGGGAATGCGTATTTATCAGCTGCTCGGTGATTTTGATATTAACTATGATATGGGACAGACCGAGGTTTTAGACTATAAGAGAAGCCTTAGTCTTGATACTGCGATTGCTAATGTAGAGTTTGTTGCAGATGAAACACATTACACAAGAGAGTTCTTTATGTCGGCAGTGGATGATGTATGCTTTATCCATCTGACTGCAAAGGGTAAGAATAAGATGAGTGTAGATGTAATGCAGACCAGACATCATATATATGATTATGCGAGAAAGTCAGGAGAGGATATGATTATCCTTGGCGGCAATCTTGGTAAGGATGGATTGGACTACGCGATGATGTGTAAAGCTGTTACTCCTGACGGTAAGATAGAGGTGGTTGGTGAGACACTTTCTATAGATGATGCGACTGAGATTTATCTTTATTGGAGTGCCGGAACTACTTATCGTATGGCAAAGCCGCAGGAGGAGATTGCGAATCTCTTGAATCAGGCGGCTGCAAAGGATTATGAGGCTTGCAAGCAGGCACATATTGAGGAGTATCAGTCTTATTTTAAACGAGTGGAGATGAAGCTGGATGCACTTGTTGACAAGGATAGTATTCCTACAGATGAGCGTCTTGCACTCATTGCCAAGGGGGAAGAGGATAACGGCTTAGAGAAGATTTACTTTGATTTTGGAAGATATTTACTGATAAGCTGTTCGAGACCGGGCACCCTGCCTGCGACCTTACAGGGAATTTGGAACAGAGATATTGAGGCACCTTGGGATTCCAAGTATACGATTAATATTAATACAGAGATGAATTATTGGCCTGCAGAGATTTGTGATTTGGGTGAGTGCCATTTGCCATTGTTTGAGTTGCTGAAGAAGATGCTGCCAAATGGTAGAAAGACTGCACAGGAGATGTACGGCTGTCGAGGCTTTGTGGCACATCACAACACAGATATCTGGGGGGATACGGCACCGCAGGATTTGTGGATACCGGGCAGCTTCTGGGTAATGGGAGGCGCATGGCTTTGTACTCATATCTGGATGCATTATGAATATACCTTGGATAAGGAATTTTTGGCAGAGATGTTCCCGATTTTAAGAGAAGCAGCACTTTTCTTCCTTGATTTTTGCATTGATTACAAAGGATATCTGTGTACATGTCCTAGTGTTTCACCTGAGAATACCTTTATCCTGCCAAATGGAGAGCAGGGGGCGAATTCTGTAGGTGTGACTATGGATAATCAGATTTTAAGAGATTTGTTCACGCATTGCCATAAGGCAGCAGTGGTGCTTGGTATAGAGGATGAGTTAGATAAACAGATATGTAAGGCATGTGATAAGCTGATTCCAACTAAGATAGGTTCTGACGGACGTATCATGGAGTGGTGCGAGGAATACGGCGAGGCAGAGCCGGGACACAGACATATTTCGCATTTGTTCGGACTTCATCCGTCATATCAGATTACTAAGGATGGAACGCCTGAGCTTGCAGATGCGGCGGCATTGACTTTGAAGAAGCGCCTTGAGCATGGCGGTGGTCATACCGGTTGGAGCCGTTCATGGATTATGAACCATTATGCGAAGCTGTGGGATGGTGAAGAGGCGCATGAGAATCTTCGTCAGCTTTTGATTAAGTCAACATTGCCTAACCTCTTTGATAATCATCCGCCATTCCAGATTGACGGTAACTTTGGTTCGGCGGCAGCTATGGTAGAGATGTTAGTGCAGAGTGATGACAGAAGAATTGTACTTCTGCCGGCACTTCCTTCTGTATGGAAGAGTGGTTCTTTGGAGGGCGTATGCGTCAGAGGCGGTGCAAAGATGAATATCAGCTGGGCAGATGGAGCACTTGTGAAGGCTTCTATTTGTTCAAAGACAGATACTGCTTTGAAGGTGGTATATGGAGATAAGAGTGTAGAGCTTGCGTTAAATGCAGGCAAATGGACGGAAGTTGAATTTTAAATAGGAGGCGGGGTTATCCCGCCTCCTATTTTGGCAATTCATGTCATGGATTTGGCAACTTATGTTAAAGCTACTTGTTTGAAAGGAATTGTCATGATAAAGTGTGTTCATGAGAGGAGTGGTGAGGTGAAGATTTCAATTAATATAAATGAAGAGGTGAAGGACACAGAGATTGCAATCTCCTGTAAACAGCTGACACCTGAGGTGGAGAAGATTATTTCCACGTTGAGAATGCTGAATCAGCAGATGGTTGTTATGAAGGATGCGGAGAATTTTATCGTAGATGTGTCGGATATCATTTTTATAGAAGCAGTAGACAGGAAGACCTTTGTGTATACTAAGACGGATTTCTATGAGTCAAAGCTGAAGCTCTATGAGATGGAGGAACGACTGGGAGAGAATGGCTTCTTTCGTGCAAGTAAGTCAGTGCTGGTACAGCTTCGACATATCAAATCACTAAAAAATGATATCGACCGTAAGATTCGACTGACATTGGAAAATGGTGAACAGATTATTGTTTCGAGACAGTATGCAGAAGAGCTGAAGAAGAGATTGGGGGTATAAAAATGGAAAAGGAAAAGAATATATTCGATTATTTAGGACAAGTACTTATGATATTTGGAGCAACAATGATTATATTGCATATATTCAGTCTGTTGTTTGGAGAGAGTGCTAAGGAGATTTCGAAACTATTTATGTTGGGAAATGAGGGATTGTCAACAGCAACAGCATTACAGTTTTTGCTGGTGTCTGTGCTGGTGGTGATATATAGATTTATCTTCTTTACAGACAAGGTAATTAAGAATATGTCAGTAGCAGTAAGAACTGGGCTGATGTACGGTGTTATCATATGTACCATCGTAATTATGAATGTCATATTCGGCTGGTTCCCGGCTGATATGTGGGAAGCGTGGCTTGGATTCATAATAAGTTTTGGTGTATGCAGTGCCGTAAGTACTTGTACGGTATTAATCAAGGATAAGATGGAGAATGACAAAATGCAGGATGCATTGGAAAGATTAAAACAGGAGAGATAATAATGGAAAACGTAATTAAAATTCATGAGATAGAGCAGACATTTGGAGAGAAGACAGTATTAAAGAATATTAATATGGAGATTGCAAAGGGGGAAATCCTAGGCTTGCTTGGACCATCAGGAGCAGGTAAGACAACACTCATTAAGATTCTGACAGGTCAGTTAAAGCCTTCAAAGGGAAAGGCGTGGGTGTTTGGTAAGGAGGCAACAACACTTACGGGTAAGGATTATCGTAAGATTGGAATGATGATGGATAATTTCGGCTTATATGAAAGAATGAGCTGCTATGACAATCTGCTGTTCTTTTCCAAGGTATACGGTATTTCAAAGAAAAAGATTGAGGGAGCACTTGAAAGGGTAGGTTTATCAGAAGCTAAGAAAACACTGGCAAGTAACTTATCAAAGGGTATGAAGAGTCGCTTGCTGCTTGCAAGAGTGTTGATGGCTGAGCCGGAGATATTGTTTCTTGATGAGCCGACCAGCGGATTGGACCCTGCAACAACTGAAGAGATTCACAAGGTAATCAGAGAGGAGCAGGCAAAGGGTGTGACCGTTTTCTTGACTACACATAATATGGCTGAGGCGTATAAGCTGTGTAATCACATTGCGCTGTTAAATGATGGAGATATTGTGGAGTATGGTGAGCCGGAGGAGATTTGTAGACGCTATAACCACCAAAAGAGAATTAAGCTACATTTATTTAATGGAGAGGACATGGAGTTAGCCCATGACAATGAAAGTTTTGATGTGTTGGCAAAGTATTGGAAAGAGAATGCGATTGAAACGATTCATTCTACAGAGCCAAATTTAGAGACAGTATTTATGGAATTGACAGGAAGGAAGTTAGACTAAAATGAGAAATATCATGGCGATTTTATGGAAGCAGGTAAAGGATACCTTTAAGAATAAAGAGATTTTGATTCAGTTTGTAATGTTCCCGGTGATGACAATTGTTATGGAGCATTTTGTAAAAGTAGATGGGATGCCGGCGCAGTATTTTACCAACCTTTTTGGAGTGATGTTTGTTGGAATGGCACCGTTAACCAGTACAGCGGCGATTATCTCTGAGGAGAAAGAAAAGAATACATTAAGAGCACTTTTGATGTCAAATGTAAAGCCTTGGGAATATATGATTGGTGTCGGTTTGTATATCTGGTGTATCTGCATGGTTGGTGCGGGTGTAATAGGTTATGCAGGCGGACATACCGGTGAAATATTTATGAAGTTTATGGTGATTATGGGAATTGGTATTTTAGTATCTATGCTGATGGGAGCGGCAATCGGGACATGGAGTAAGACACAGATGAAGGCAACTTCGGTTACGGTACCTGTTATGATGATTTTCTCATTTCTTCCGATGCTTTCCATGTTCCATGAGGGAATTGCCAAGGTAGCGAAGTTTACATATTCCCAGCAGATTCATAATCTGATTAGTCAGTTACAGACTGCAGAAGTTGCATTTGAGCAGGTGGGGGTAATCGGAACAAATATGCTGGCAGCAGTGGTAGTATTTGTAATTGCTTATAAGAAGTGTGGATTAGAATAAATGAATAAGTGGAGAGGTTGGACCGGGTATTACCCGGTATTACCCGGTATTACCGTGTTCTCTTTGTATGGAAAATAAAAGAGCACTTTAGTGAACTAAAGTGCTCTGTAGGTCAAACTACAATATAAACTTTACCACACTTTGAAAATAAAGTCTAGTAATATATTCCTTTTCCGATATACTATAATTACACTATAAACTATCAACTCAAACAGATAACCCCAAGTGGTGACGTCGAAGCGTGGGAAGTGTCTGTGGAAAGTGGAGAACCACTAAGGAGGACGTATGGAACAGGGAATGAATCAAGTAGTAAGACGTAAGGAAGAGGAACATTTGGCAGAGTGCCGCAGGCTGATACAGGATAATATTGCAATGTATGAGCGGCAGGTAGAAGAGCGGCATAAGGAAACACAGGCACTTTTTGATGAGGTGCAAAGTGGTAACGTGGAGCTGTATGACCAGATGTTTACTTCAAAGAGTTTGGAGGAGCACAGTAAGAATCAGCTTCGTAAGAATCAGGCGGCATTGGATAAGCCATTTTTTGGACGTATTGATTACAAGAATATTGATGAGCGTATGTTTGAGTCTATTTACATTGGTAAGAACGGTGTACAAAAGGATAAAACCAACGTGGCGATTGTGGATTGGCGTGCGCCGATTGCGACTGTTTACTATGAAAATGAGCTTGGTGAGGGGACTTATTCGATACCGGATGGCAGGGTTTATCATATTGATTTAAATCTCAAGCGAACCTATGATATTGACGGAGGTAAGCTGATAGGTTTCTATGACAGTGATGTGGCAGCTAATGATGAGCTTCTTGTGAAGTATTTAAGCAAGAATCGAGATGCTGTATTAGGCGATATTATTGCAACCATTCAGAAGGAGCAGAATGAGATTATCAGAGCTAATCCATTTCACAATATCATTGTGCAGGGAGTGGCAGGAAGCGGTAAGACAACAGTTGCGATGCATCGCATTTCTTATATTATGTACAATTATAAGGAGCGATTTACTTCTAACGAATTTTGTATTGTTGGTGGAAGCGATATCTTGATTGATTATATTACGGGCGGTTTGCCGGAGCTGGATGTGCCCGATGTGAAGCATATGCGAATGGATGAGCTTTTGTGCTATTTATTGAAGAAGGAATGGAAGAAGAAGTTCAGACTGGTGGAGCCGGAGCCTGCGTATGCGTGGAAAAGCAAGATGCTTTTTGCCGGTGAATTGGAATTATATCTTAGCAATCTGCGAAAGAGAATCCTTGGAAACTGTGTGGTATATGATGAGGAGATAGGCAATCTTCTATCTCAGAAGAATAATGACAACTTCATTAATGGCAATCCTGATTATTCAATAAACCGACTGCTGGTGACCTTGGATGAGAGATTGAGAGCACGTATTAAGCTACAGTGTGTAGGACGTGAAGAGGTTGGAATCTTTAGGCGTAAGCTGGCAGAGTATAAGAATTATTTTGGAAGGTTTCAGTATAAGGGCAGTGTGGTTAATCTCTATGAGATGTTTTTGGATGCCTACGGTAAGGCTTATTACATTGATATGACACCGGTGTTGGAGCGTATTCACAAGGGTATCTTTGATGTGTATGATGTGGCAGCGATGGTGATTATTTATTATAGAGCCTTACAGAAGAAGCCGGATGAGGAGTTTGGGCAGATGTTTATTGATGAGGCGCAGGATTTTGGGCCGATAGTATATTATGCGCTCAGGACGGTATTGCCACAGTGTTTCTTTACGATTATGGGGGATGTTTCCCAGAATGTGAATTATGAGTGTGGTATGAATGACTGGCGTGATATGTGTCAGAAGATTTTTGCAGAGGAGACGGACGATTTCAAGGTATTGGCAAAGAGCTACCGTAATACTATTGAAATCTCAGAGTTTGCAGGCAGGATTCTGGATAGAGCTTCCAAGGGCGCATATAAGATTGAGCCTGTGATTCGTCACGGTGAGCCGGTTCATTATGTAGATAGTATATCCAAGGAAGAGGCATTGGGGCTTACAGTGGATATTGTAGAGGATATGCGAAATAAGGGCTATGAGACAATAGCGGTCATCTGCATGTCACAGGAAGAAGCAGATGAGATTTCGGGTAAGCTTCACAGTTATCTTGATATGGTGGAGGCTTCCAAGAGCGGCTTTTCCAAGGGAGTCATGGTCTTGTCGGTGAAGGAAACCAAGGGACTTGAGTTCGATGCGGTTATCCTCTGGAAACCGGACATGAAGGGCTACAAGGATAATCCCAAACTTGCAAAGCAGCTCTATGTTGCCGCTACCCGCGCCCTGCACGAATTATTTGTAATGCGCTAAATTAGGGGTGTCGAGCTAACGGACGGTACTCGGCCCTTCTCCACGAAACGGTATATGGTTTAACGCAAAAGTAGACGCTACGAGTAAAGTTTTTCTAAGCGTTCTTATTTAGGGGTTCTAAATCATACGCAACAGGCACATATTCGGCGTCCGTGCCTCAATATGTGCCTGCCCAAGTGTTGCTTGCAACACTTTGTCGTCACAAGCGGCGGCTTGCTATATACTCTAAAAACGCCAAGAAAAACGAGCTACTCTCCGCAATACTTTGGCTTATAAATCCATAGACCTTTTCTTATGTGGAGCAGGGCAGAGTGCCTGTGTATCTCCTAAAACTGTATGAAAGCATTCAGACTTATTAATTAACTAAATTTAGATTTAGGAGTGCTATTAGATTTACATTGTAATTTTTTGGGGGAAGATATGTGTCACAATTCTATGCTCTATACCCATGCGATTTAAAAAACTTGGTACTGGAGCGAGCTTGAGCCTCTCTATACCAACTCGATTCCAAAAACTTGGCACTGGAGCAAGTTTGAGCCTCTCTATACCAACTCGATTCCAAAAACTTGGCACTGGAGCGAGTTTGAGCCTTTCTATGCCAACTCGATTCCAAAAACTTGGCACTGGAGCGAGTTTGAGCCTTTCTATGCCAACTCGATTCCAAAAACTTGGTACTAGAGTGAGTTTGAGTCTCTCTATGCCAACTCAGTACCGCCAAATGACTGAAGAGTTCTTTTTAACTACAAAACATCTCAAAAAGCAAGAAATTGAAAAAAAGATTAAAGGTGACATACTGCGCCATTAAATCTAAATTTAATTGACTACGAATCTATTGTTTAGCTGCCTCAAGCTTTGCCTGACTGATGCAAAAGAACAGACTCTATTTGCCGTAAAAAGTATTGTGAAGAGTATTTAGTGGTTCTTGATGTTTTTGGAGCACACAGCAAGCCGCCG
>SVFJ01000070.1 GCA_015056925.1 Lachnospiraceae bacterium
TATTAAAATATAGAAAATTAATTGACAATATCAGAAAGTTGGGTATATGATAAACAAGTAGTTGAAATTTAAAGAATTTAAGGAGGTAAAAGCGATGAATAAGAGAACAGCTATTGAGAAGAACTTTATATTGTACGTGATTACCTCGGTTGAGAATAGATAGGGATTTGTTTGATATAGGCCTATGATTATTTAGCGTGGTATTCTTTTTGAATACCACTTTTTTTTCGCCTTTCACGTACAAACTACACAATGGTTGTTCCTGACAACTACTTGTAGGAATGTTGATGAATTGTATGTGAATGGAGAGAACAAAATGAATTTAGAAAACAAACAGATTGCAACGGTAACAGCGGTACATCGTGAACGCTATGAGCTTAGCGTAGGAGAGGAAGGCCTGTACGGCAGATTAAGGACATCGTGCTTTTACAACACAGAGGAGATGATTGATTTCCCAACAGTGGGAGACGAAGTGGAACTAATAAGAAATGAGCTTGGTGATAGTTTAATTACTAAGGTACTACCTAGAAAGTCAGTATTTATGCGTCAGAATGTAACGCAGGGGCAGAATGATTTAGCAGTAGCGGCAAATTTTGATTATGTGTTTATTACAATGTCGATGAATCGAGATTTTCATTTGTCGAAGCTAGAACGATATGTAACAGTAGCCTGGCAAAGTGGTGGTGTTCCGATTATCATTTTGACTAAGGCAGATTTGTGTGAGAATCCACAAGACTATGTGGTACAGGCAGAGTCTGTAGCACCGGGAGTGGAGATTTATTGTGTAAGCTCACTAACAGGTGAAGGTGTTGCACAACTGGAGAGATTTTTCCAAAGGGGAAAGACAACAGTGCTTCTTGGTTCATCAGGTGTAGGGAAGTCTTCTTTTGTCAATATGGTAATGGGAAAAGAAGAAATGCTGACAGGTAGTATCAGAGAAACTGATGCTCAGGGAAGACATACGACTACTTATAAGCAGTGTATGAATCTACCCAAGGAGATTACTTTACCGAATGGAGAAGTGATTGCTGGTGGTGGAAGAATCATTGATACACCGGGAATTCGTAAATTGACTGTTAGTGATGTGGATGAGGGGTTACAGACCTCATTTGAGGATGTAGAGGAACTGGCAGCAAGCTGCAGATTTTCTAATTGTGGACATAAGACAGAACCCGGATGCGCTATTAAAGCAGCATTAGAGGACGGAAGTCTGGATGAGAGACGATGGAATACATATTTGCATATGCAGCGGGAAGAAGCCTTTGCAAGAGAAAAGAAAGCGATTATACAAAGGCGAATGGAAAAGGCAATGAGGAGGAGAACATGAGATACCAGATTAAGCATGCGATAGTACAGTATGCGGCGGATACGATATTAGAGGATGTGAATTTTGAGATACATGATAGTGAGAAAATAGCTGTGGTAGGGCGTAACGGTTGTGGAAAAACAACCCTTTTAAAGCTGATAGCAGGGGAAATCAAGATGGCCAATCTTGATAGTGATGAGGAATGTGGTATTACCATGGCAGGAAAGCAACAGATAGGGTTCTTGCGTCAGATTAGCTTTGAGGATGGCGAGGTTACTGTTGAGGAAGAGATTAAGAAGGCATTTGCCCCTGTATTTGCATGTGAAGCCCGTATGAAGGAGATTGAGGAGAGCATGCAGACAGGAGAGCAGTCCTTCATGTATGAATATGATAACTTGCAAAAGCAGATGGAGGCGCTAAGAGGCTATACATGGCGAAGGGATATGGAGGTTATGTTTCAGCAGTTTGGTTTTCCATTAGAGGATTTACAGCGTTCCATAGGTAGCTTTTCGGGTGGGCAACAGACCAAGGTGGCTTTTATGAAGCTGCTTTTAAGCAGACCTGATATTATGCTTCTTGACGAGCCGACCAACCACTTAGACTTGCCGACGATTGAATGGTTAGAGGGATATTTGAAGGAATACGATAAGGCAGTAGTTATCGTATCTCATGACCGTATGTTTCTGGATAGAATCATTGATGTGACCTATGAGATTGAGTATCACAGAATTAAGCGCTATCCCGGAAACTACTCTGCATTTATGAAGCGTAAGGAAGAGGATTTAATTAAGCAGGAAAAGGACTACGAGGAACAGCAGAAGGAAATTGCAAGACTCACGGAATGGATAGAGAAGTGGAAGAATACACCTACCAAGGTGGCGGCAACCCGTTCTAAGCGCATGGCGATTGAGCATATGGTAAAGATAGAGAAGCCAAGACGCTTTGATACTAAGACCTTTCGTGCCATGTTTACACCGAGAATCGAAAGCTATACAGATGTGCTGACGGTGAGAAAACTTGCAATAGGTTATGACAAGGTGTTAAGCGAGGTGTCTTTCCAGCTAAAGAAAGGGGAACGAATTGCGATTCTTGGTGAAAATGGAAAGGGAAAATCTACACTGCTGAAAACCATCGTGGGAATGTTGGAACCTTTAGGCGGCAGCTTTACCATTGGACCAAATGTAGAGTGGGGGTATTTTGACCAGCAAAGAGCAGTAGTCAATGATGCAGACCCGCAGCAGACAGTGTTGGATAACTTTTGGGAGGAGTATCCTAAGCTCTTACGTGAAGAGGTAAGGAGTGCACTAGGCAGCTTTATGTTCTCACAGGAAGAAGTTATGAAGAAGATGGGGCAGCTTTCTGGTGGCGAGAAGGTGCGCTTGGCATTGTGTAAGATGTTTCAGACAAAGCCCAATCTTCTAATATTGGACGAGCCGACCAACCATATGGATATGATAGGAAAGGAAGCCTTGGAGAAGATGCTACAGGACTTCCCGGGAACAGTGCTTTTCGTATCTCATGACAGATATTTTATTAAGCAGGTTGCAACGGGAATCTTAGAGTTTGGTACACAGGAAGTTAAGCAGTATCATGGAGATTATAATAGCTTCTTGGAAGAAAAGGAGAAGCAGTTAAAACGGAGCGTCTCAGGAAATCAGGTAAACAGCGAACCGGCTAAAAAGCAGGATAAGAATCCAACCCTTGAAGACGTATTTGATAAGAAAACCTATTATAATCCGGGAAAGATGAAAGCGCGTTTGGAGAATCAGTTGAAGAAATATGAGAAGCAGCTTGCAGAAAGTGAAGCAAAGGCAGCAGAGCTTCAGATGCAGATGATGGACCCGGGACTTGCTTTTGACTATCAGAAACTGATGGAATTGCAGAATCTTTTGGATGAACAGGAGCATCAGCAGGAGACACTGTTAGAACGTATGATGGAGACAGAGTTAGAACTGGAAGAAATGAATGGAGTATAAAAAATGAGCCTTTATGGCTCATTTTTTATACTCCGAATTGTTCTTTTGAGAATGCTTCCATCTCTTCTCTGGCTAACTTAAAGCATTCCATAAGTTTGGGAGAGAAGACACCGCATTCGCCGTTTAGAATCATATCATAGGCTTCGCCTAGCGAATAAGCATCCTTATAAACACGCTTACTAATCAAAGCATCGTAGACATCAGCCACAGAGACAATCTGTGCTTCAAGTGAGATTTCATCGCCCTTTAGTCCGTCCGGATAGCCTCGGCCGTCGTAGCGTTCATGGTGATGACGGCAGATATCATAGCAGTATTTATAATATTTTTCATCCTGTAGGTTTTCCATGGTAACTAAGATGTCGCAGCCCTTAGTGGTATGCTTTTTCATCTCATCAAATTCTTCCGGTGTCAGCTTACCGGGTTTTAGCAGGATACCGTCAGGGATGGCAATCTTACCGATATCATGCATGGCAGAAGCAGAAGAGATAACATCTATTTCTTCCGCGGAATAGTCTACATCATCATAAACCTGATTGACGTATTTGAGCATAATTTTGGTAAAGCCCTTGATACGCTGAATATGGTCGCCGGATTCAACACTTCTGAACTCGACTACAGTACTTAAGATATCGATAATATCATTGTTGATGGCTTTTAAATTCTGCTTTTGGCGTCTTTTTACAGCGTCATCAATATCAAATATTGTCATGAAAAAGCCATCAGCGTCGCCGTTTTTCATGCGGAAGCATTCGACTTCCTTCCAACGATAATTCCCCTCGTCATCGCAGATACGGATTTCAATGGAATATAGTCCCTTTTCTGCACGATATTCTTCAGTGGCTTCAATATTTCTTGGTAAGGACTTTGAAACATGTAAATCATCCTGATGAATATACATCCGGCAGGTTTCGTAATAGTCTTCTAAGGTACCGAAGTCTTTGGCTTTTTCTAAAATTCCGCGTTTTTGAAGAATGTTATAATAGTTTTGAGTTGTATTTAAGTAGATGAATGCATCATAGCGCTTTCCTAAGGTGTTGGCTATTGCTCCTGACATATTTTCAAAGGCAGCCCCTAGTTTGTCAGGAGATTTTTCATCTTCAGTTTTTAAAATTCCCAATGCATTGTCTACGTTAATCACCATGCCTAGTATTCCTAAAACTGTATTATCATTTTGAATAATCGGTTCTTTAATGATTTCATAGTAATGCATCTTATCGCCACACTCTTCCGGTGCAAACATTCGACTGCCTGTTTTTGACTGCATAATATTGCGGTCGTCTTCATAATAGGCACGGGCAATTTCTTCCGGCGTATTTCTGTCAAAGTCAGTTTTTCCTAATAATTCACCACGTTTTGCATTATTCATCGCATCGCACATTTTATTGGTATAGCAGTATCTGCTTTGCGTATCTTTGGCAAAGACATTGACAGGTATTGTATCCAGAATTAATTCCAAAAAGCGATTGCGTTCTTCCAACTCTTCAAGTTTTTTCTTTAATTCTTCAGTTGATTGTACATTTGTGTTCATGATGTATCACTCCTGTTTATTTGAGTATGACAATATCATAGTTTATGAAAGTACATATTTTGACTAATTATATGATAACATCAAAAAGTGCAGACAACAAGAAGAAAAGAAATTAGAAGACAAATAACTGTATTAACATTTCGTAAACATTTGGATGATATCATGATTTGTGATACCATTATATTATAGAAAATATAAAAGGGGTGCGGACATGTTTAAAGTTTTATTAGTGGAAGATGATAAGGATTTGAATCAGACAGTATGTATGTTTTTAAATAATAACGGCTATGAGGCAATTGGTGTGTTGGATGCCAATGAAGCCTATGATGAGATGTATGAGAATGTTTTTGATTTGATTATTTCGGATATTATGATGCCGGGAACAGATGGTTTTGAGTTTGCAGAGACGGTAAGAGAGATGAATGAGGAGATTCCGATTCTTTTTATGACAGCAAGGGATGATTTTGAGTCAAAGAAGAAGGGATTTCGTGCAGGGGTGGACGATTATCTGGTAAAGCCTGTTGATTTAGAAGAATTACTTCTTAGAATGGAAGCATTATTGAGAAGAGCGAAGATTGCTACGGGTAAGAAGATAGAGATTGGTGAGCTTGTGCTGGATGCGCAGGAACATATGGCATATGTAAGAGGGGAAGAAGTAAATCTCACGGTGAGAGAATTTGATATTCTTTACAAATTATTATCCTATCCTAAGAAAACCTTCACACGCGCCAAGCTGATGGAGGAATTCTGGGATGCAGACTCGGCTTCGGGCGCAAGAGTGGTTGATGTGTACATGACAAAAATAAGAGATAAGTTCTCAGATTGTGACAGCTTTGAAATTGTGACAGTGCATGGATTGGGGTATAAGGCGGTGATTAAGTGAGAATCGGATGGCTTAAGATAAAGAGGCTTTTGAAGGCCGGATGGCGTTTTATGATTTTCTTTGTTATGATTGCATTTGTTGTAACTTGCAATTTCTTTCTGTTTTTAAGTGGAATGCAAATGGATGAGGCGCAGATTAGAGAAGCGGCACCAATTACCTTTTGGAATATTATTTTGCTGACGGTACTTTTTAGTGTGATTGATGCGACCAGACGTGCATGGATGATAAGCCGTCCAGTAAAGCGTATTAGAGAAGGAATGGAGAAGATTGTTGCAGGAGACTTTTCTATAAGAATTCCTTACATTAAAGGCGAGAATAGCGATAATGAGTTTGATTCCATAATCAAGGGTTTGAATGATATGACAGCAGAGCTTGCAGGGGTAGAGACATTAAGAACTGATTTTATTTCCAATGTTTCTCATGAGATAAAGACACCGCTGGCAGTGATTTCTAATTATGCGACTATGCTGCAGAGCGGAGTCTTGACCGATGAGCAGCGGCAGGAGTATGCACGGGCGATTACGGAGCAGACCAAGAGGCTTTCAGAGCTGATTACCAATATTCTGAAGCTAAACCGCTTGGAGAATCAGCAGATTTATCCGGAAAAGAAACGTTACAATTTATCCGAGCAGATTTGTGAATGCCTGCTGATGCATGAGTATGCATGGGAGAAGAAAGAACTGGAAATAGATACGGATATTGCAGAGGATGTGTTTGTTTATCAGGATGCAGAGCTGTTGAGCCTTGTATGGAATAATCTTTTTTCCAATGCAATCAAGTTCTGTAAAGAGGAAGGAAAGGTATCTGTCACTGTGCAGAAGGCGGATGACAGAGTTCTGGTTGCTGTCAGTGACACGGGCTGTGGAATCAGTGCTGAGACCGGAAAGCATATTTTTGAAAAGTTTTATCAGGGAGATACCTCACATGCTACTCAGGGAAACGGACTCGGACTTGCGTTGGTAAAGAGAGTGATTGATATTGCAGAAGGTAATATCAGTGTACAAAGTAAAGTAGGGGAAGGAACTACCTTTACTGTTTCATTTGAGGCGGAAAGGGAAGCGTTGTAATATGGAAAGGTTTAAAAAGTGTTGGTGGAAATATCTTTTGTTTCACCATTGGCTGATAAAAACGTTGTTGGTATTTGTTTCTGCGGCATTGCTGGTATACTCTCTGGGATATCCGGATGCCAATCCTTTTATTGCCTATGGAAGCTACTTATTATCTTTTTATACGTTGGTGATTGTATGCTTGCGGATACCGCGGCTGGTAAAGGCGGTAAAGCGTTTGCTCAAGTCTAATAAATACAGTGGACGCTATTTGTCAGAACCATTGCTTCGTGCGAAGGTTTCTTTATATGGAAGCGGAGGAATTAATTTTGTCTATGCAGTCTTTTATCTGGTGGCAGGAATCTACTATCGTTCCTTGTGGACCGGGGCAATGGCAGTATATTATGAAGTACTTAGTCTGATGCGTATCGGACTGATTAGACAAGATAGGAAGGCGCAGGGGCTCAACGATGAAGAGCGAAGAAGCTTTGAGCTAAAGAGTAGTTCAAGATGTGGTAAGCTAATGTTCTTGCTTCACATTGCAATGACCGGACTGGCTTTTCAGATGATTTGGAAAAATAAATATTATGATTATCCGGGCTTTATGATATATGCACAGGCGGCTTATACTTTTTTCTGTTTAGGAATGGCGATAAAAAATATTATCAAGTATCGGAAAATGGAAAGACCGATTTTGTCGGCAGCCAAGGTGGTATCGCTGTCTTGTGCATTGATGTCTATATTTGCTTTGCAGACAGCCATGCTGATGCAGTTTGGGGCAGAACAGGCAGAGTTTATTCAGATGATGAATCTGTTAACAGGAGGCGTTGTGTGCTTTGCTGAATTTATTTTGGCGGTGTGGCTGGTACATAAGGCAAATAAGGAGTTAAAGCTTAGCGTGATTGGAAAGGAAGAGTGAAGGTTTGAATAAGGAAAATGGTTTTGAATATAATTATTCCGCAAAGCAGCAAAAGGAAATTGAGGCAATTAAAAAGAAATATGTGCAGATACCTTCGGATAGTACAGAGGATAAAATGGAGACCTTGAGACGTTTGGACAGAAGTGCTGAAAGAAAAGGAACGATATGGGGGCTGGTACTTGGTCTGTCAGGAACTTTACTATTTGGAACAGGTATGAGCTTTGTTCTGGTGTGGACGGACGTACTTATGCTGCAGGGAATATTATTAGGAATCGTAGGTGTTGCATTGATTGTGCCTGCGTATCCGGTGTATAGAAGTATCACCAAGAGGGAAAGAGAAAAGCTGGCACCGAGGATTCTGGCATTAACGAAGGAACTGGAGGATTCATTTTAAAATGGACTTGTGTATGAAATAAAAAGTACATAAATTGTTCATAATAATGTAATTGACATTGTAAAAATAAGTTGACATAATAGAAATGGCTACTATGATGGGATAGTAGCTTTTTTCAATATAAGATGTGAGAGTGGACTATGCAAAAAAAGTATCGACATGAATTAAAGTACTTGGTGGACGAGAGAGATTTGGTTCTGCTTGAGGATAAACTAAAGAGTATTATGATGACAGATAAGCATTATGAAAATGGTGCTTATGAAATAAGAAGTGCTTATTTTGATGATTACCGGGACAGTGCATTGAATCAGAATCTGATGGGGGTAAGTCCCCGATTTAAATATCGAATTAGGATTTATAACGGTGATAGTTCTTATATTCATTTGGAGAAGAAGATTAAGAATCACGATATGACCCGTAAGGAGAGCTGCAGGCTGTCTTATGAGGAGTGTAGAAGACTACTAAGCGGACAGTATCAGATACAGCCGGAGGATGAGATGTTTTTAAAGCAATTCAAAGCATATGCGGCAATGAATCTTCTGAAGCCGAAGATGATTGTAGCATATGAGCGAAAGGCATTTATATGTCCGGATGGTAATATACGTATCACCTTTGACAGGAATATTTCTTCGGTGACGGATATAGAGCAGTTTTTTTCACAGGATATTGTAAAGCGTCCTATCATGGAGAGCGGTAAGCACGTGTTAGAGGTTAAGTATGACGAATTCATGCCGCGATATATCAAGGAGACTCTGAATGATGGCAAACTGGATAGAACCACATACTCAAAATATTATTTATGTAGAAAATATTCAATAGGAACATAATCGGGAGGCCAAAGATGACATTTAACGACATTATTAAGAAGACAGTAATTGAAAATATGCAGAACAATACATTATCCATGACCAATGTAAGTGTGACGATAGGGATATGTATTATATTCGCACTTTACATATATGCGATATATTATGCAGCAAATAAAAAGAGCTTTTACAGTAAACAGCTTGGGATAACACTTGCGGTACTGCCGGTGATTACAGCGGGCATTATTATGGCGATGCAGTCTAATCTGGTTGTTTCCCTCGGTATGGTGGGTGCATTATCTATTATCAGATTCCGAACAGCAGTAAAGGAACCAAAGGATATGGTTTTTCTGTTCTGGTCTATCAGTACAGGTATCATCTTAGGTGCCATGAATTATGAGCTGGCATTGATTATCGCAATTGCTGTTACATTATTAATATTCCTGCTGGAGCTTTTGCCGGGAGGAAGAGCATCTGTACTGCTGGTTGTCAATATGGATGAGGAAGGCGACGAAGATGAACTTATGAATGCGGTGAAGCAGTATGTGAAAGTTCCTCGCATAAAGTCCAGAAACCGCACGAAGAGAGGTACGGATTATATTATCGAGTGTAAGACTTCACAAGAAAAGAAGCTGCTTGACGCAGCTTCCTCAGTAAATCATATTCTTAGTACATCATTGATTGCTCATGATGGTGAAGCAGTATATTAATTCCATTCATTGTATAAGAACTCTTTTCTGGCTTTTAAGAAGTCGGATACAAAATAAATCTTGTTTTCGAAGAGGTCATGTGCTGTTTCGTAGGAAGTAGCATGTGACCATTTTAAATAGTCCATGACAGCACTTGCTGACAATTCATCTTTCCATTCGGAAATAGTAGTTTCTGTTAACTGGTTTAAATAAGGATATACACAATATACATAGGTATCGGTCATATCGTTGTAGAAAGCCTTATTATAATAAAGTAACTGCCACCAAACTAATGTGCCGGGAACATTCTTTGCGCTAAAACCTATGGGGTCTTCATAGTTGATTTCATCAACGATTTCGTCATCGCCATAGGCAGAGTCGTAATCCCATGCGGGACCGGCATACAACACTCCGTCAATATCTTTATAGAAGAACTGGCTGGTGCTTGAACATTCAAGATTTTTACTGATTTCTTCTATCAGATATTTGGCTATAAAGGAATCTATATCAATATATTCTTGCAACAAATCGTAGTTGTCTAATCCGACACTTTCGGACATGGCTTTTTCACAGTCTTTTATATATGTTGAAATATAATTGTATTGTCTTTCTGAGAGATATTCAGGAGATTTCGCTACAATGTATGCACCTGAATCTAATATAAAACCGCTGGCTTCGGCATCGTATCTTATGGGGTAATCACTTTCAAGTAAATAACCGCCGGTAAAATGTTCGGAGGTATCTTCGTAATTCCACCACTTGCCGGTAATGGTATGATTCCAGTCATCAGCATGAATACCAGTGGTCAACTGTTGCAATGAGTTTGTTTGTTTAAGCATTTGCTTGGTTTCTTCCTCCAAATCGTAGATACCCAAGGTGGTAGGGGTAATTCTTTCCCACAGTTCATAAATGCCCTGATATTCACCGTTAATATATAGATTGGCTAAGGTATAGTCTAAGGAGACTGCGTTCATACAGGAAGCAAGCTCCTGAGATATTCTGTTACGAACAAAGCTCATATCACTGGAAGCTACAAGAGCATATTCGGCAGTGAAAGGCATACCATATATGCTAACAGGTTCTTCCAGCTTAATGTTAAAAGGCTTTTTATCCAAGGACCAGGTATAATTACCTCGTCCTTTTATTTCTTTCAAAGTGCTGTTAGATGCAATTGTTCCGTTGGTATGGTAGAAAATAATCTGTCCGGAATCAGAATTCTGCTTGTCCGCGGTAATATATGACAGTTCATTCTCCAGTGAAATGTGTATACTTGGAAGTGAAGAACCATATAGAATAACCAACCGGTAAGCATCGTTAATCAAGTATGTAGTGATATCTGATGAAACAGGCTCTGTATGAATACTATCGCCGGTTTCAATGATGATTTTTTTATCCTCTGCATAAGATGGTAAAAATAAATAATAGGTATTGATATCATCGTAATAGGCAGATATGGTATTCTGGGTAGTGGAAGTTGAAACCTGCGCAGAAATATCAAGTCCACTGTCCTTGGAAGCAAAAACAGTGATATATACAGAGAAATCCTGTGCAATGGTGGTGTAAGACATATGTACAAACAAAAACAATAAAACAGTTACTGCAACGACTTTCAGTTTTTTTGCCATGTATTAATCCTCTCTTAATAAAAATAATCTGTCAATTTAAAGTATATCATACGAAAAAGCACTAGGCAATTAACGTTACATAAAGTTTTTATTAAGAATATTTAAGAATATGTTACAGATAATGCCTCTCTTGATTTTTCGAGGGTTAAAAGGCATAATTTAATAGGTAGAAAATATTTACATAAGGTTAGGTAATTGTATGAAAAAATATTTGGTTCGGTATTGGTATTTTGCCATTTTTGCACCGATTTTTATGTTCGGTGAGGTGTTTATGGATTTGCTGCAGCCGCGTCTGATGAGTATTATTGTGGATGAGGGTGTGTTAGGATTATCCAACAATAATGTTGGAGATTTGAATTTGATTATCACTACGGGTCTGCAAATGATAGGGCTCGTGTTGATTGGCTGCTTTTGTGGGATTATGTCAGGCGTGTTTGCACAGCTTTGCAGTCAGAAGCTGGGAAATGATATCAGAAAGGACAGTTTTGAAAAGATTATGTCCTTATCCTTCGAACAAACAGATAAATTTTCCACAGGTTCACTGATTACAAGAGTTACCAATGATATTACACAGGTGCAGCATCTGGTATCCATGGCGATTCGAGGCTTTGTCAGAACTTTTCTCTTGTTCGGAGGCGGCATTGTGTCCATGCTGATGCTGGATTTGAGTTTCGGTGCAGTAATCGGATGTGCATTTCCGTTTGTTTTGGCGTGTGTTATTTACTTTATCAGTAAGGTGAATCCGCTTTTTGGAATATTGCAGAAGAAGCTGGACGGTGTAAACAGTGTGATGCAGGAGAATGTATCAGGCTCCAGGGTGGTAAAGGCATATGTGAAGGAAGAGTATGAACAGGAGAGATTTCGTAAGGCAAACGGAGAGCTTGTAAATACACAGCTGGATGTTTTGCTGTTGCTTTCCTATATGACACCGCTTATGAATATTTTTCTGAACATTGCGGTTGTAGCAGTCATCAAGGTAGGAAGTATAGAGGTACAGGCAGGTGCTGTGACACCGGGTAATGTGATGGCGGCGATTACATATACATCACAGATATTAAATGCAGTTATGCGTATGACCATGATTTTTCAGTCGGTATCAAGAGGTGTGGCATCGGGCAAACGTATTCAGGAGGTACTGGACTGTGAGCCGACGATTGCAGATGGTAGTTTGCAGGAAGAGCCGATGATAAAAGGAAAGGTAGAGTTTCGGAATGTTTCCTTTGCCTATCCTACAACACAGGAAGGTGAAGAAGGTTCGGATTTGGTATTGGAAAAGATTAATCTGGTGATTCACCCGGGAGAAACTTTGGCAATTCTGGGTGCAACAGGGTGTGGTAAGACCAGTATGGTGAGTCTGATTCCAAGATTTTATGATGCAACCTGCGGACAGGTATTGGTAGATGATGTGGATGTCAGAGAGTATCCGTTAGAGCTTCTTCGTAATAAGATTGCGATTGCTTTGCAGAAGAGCGAGATATTCAGTACCAGTATTGCCCAAAATATTTTGTGGGGTAATCCTAAGGCATCAAGAGAGCAGGTAACGCATGCGGCAGAGATTGCGCAGGCGGTTGAGTTTATCAGCACTAAGGCAGATGGTATGGATACATTAGTGACGCAGGGGGGAACCAGTTTGTCCGGCGGTCAAAAGCAGAGAGTGGCAATCAGCCGTGCGGTATTACGTGAGGCTGAGATTCTGATATTGGATGATGCAACAAGTGCACTTGATTTAGCAACGGAAGCACGGTTTTATAAGGCATTGAAGCAGGAATACAGTGAGCAGACAAAGATTATTATTGCGCAGAGAATTGCTTCCGTGAAGGATGCTGACAGAATTGTAGTGCTGGAGAATGGCGGTATTGTAGCGTGTGGTAGTCATGAACAGCTGCTTGCAGGCAGTGAGGTATATCAGGAGATTTACCAGTCACAGCTTAAGAATGGAGGTGATATCAATGGCTAATCATCCTTCCATGAATCAGTATAAGGTTCCGGGAACGAGGGGACAAAGAAATATGCAGAAAGTGGAAAAGGCAAAGGACGGAAGGCAGACGGTGAAGCGTTTGCTACAGTATTTTGCAAAAGAAAAGAAGCTGTTGGTTTTGCTTTTGTTGGCGGTTCTGGTGATTGTCATTTGTTCCGTATCGGCACCTAAGCTGCAAAGTCAGGCAATTGATTCCATAGCACAGGGAAGGTATGAGACTTTAGGCGGAGTGTTGCTTGCAATGCTTGCTGTGTATGGCGTTCAGAGCCTTTGTACATTGGCACAGAGTAGATTTAGTGCGATATTAAGTCAAGGTATTGTCCGACGAATGCGTGAGGATTTGTTTGAAAGAATTGTGAATCTTCCGATTAAATATCTCGACAGACATTCTCATGGGGATATTATGAGTCGTATGACGAATGATGTGGAGAATATCTCGAATACAGTCTCTCAGTCTCTTAGCTCTATGTTTTCCGGAGTTTTGACAGTTATCGCAACTGTGGCGATGATGCTTTATCTTTGTCCGAATCTTGCGGTATTATCGTGTGTTACCATGATTTTGACTGTTGTTGCAACCAAGGCACTTTCGACTGCTATGAGACGGTTTTACAGAAAACGCCAAATACTGTTGGGAAGCCTGAACGGAACGGTGGAGGAGATGGTAACAGGCTACAAGACGGTAGTTGCATATAATAGAAAGAGTGCAGTGATAGCAGAGTTCAATGAGGTTTCGGACGAACTGACCAAGGTAGGTATTGTGGCAGAGATTCTTGGAGGCTCTATGGGACCGATTATGAATGTTATCAATAATATCGGCTTTGTCATTATTGCGGCATTTGGAGGATATTTTGCAATTACGGGACAGATTTCCATCGGTATTATTTCTGCATTTATCGTATATGCAAAGCAGTTTGGAAGGCCGATTGATGAGCTGGCACAGGTATATGGGCAGATTCAGACTGCCATTGCCGGCGCAGAGAGAGTCTTTGATATTATGGATGAACCAAGTGAGGATAAGTCCGGCGATAAGAATCTGGATAATGCAAATGGAGTAATAACCTTTAAAAATGTAAATTTTTCCTATGTTCCGGGACATCAAGTGCTGTATGACTTTAATTTTGAGGTACGTGCCGGGCATAAGATTGCTTTGGTGGGTGCAACAGGCAGCGGTAAGACCACTGTGGTGAATCTGCTGATGCGTTTTTATGATGTGGATAGCGGTGAGATTTTGATAGATGGTGTAAATATCAAGGATATTGCCTGTGAGGAGCTTAGAAGGAATACGGCGATTGTGCTTCAGGATACAGTACTTTTTGCGGACACGGTGGAGAATAATGTTAAGTATTCGAAGGTGGATGCTACAAGGGAAGAAGTCGAAGCTGCTGTAAAGATGAGTCATTGCTATGGGATGATTCGTCATTTGCCACAGGGCTTTGCTACACAGCTGACTGAGTCCGGCTGCAACCTGTCGCAGGGCCAGCGTCAGTTGTTATCCATTGCAAGAGCATTTCTTGCCAATCCCAAGATTCTGATTTTGGATGAGGCGACCTCCAGTGTGGATACCCGTACCGAGAAGCATATTCAGGACGCCATGGTGAGGCTTATGGAGAACAGGACCAGTCTGATTATTGCACATAGACTTTCTACCATACAGGATGCGGATTGTATTATTGTTATGGATAAGGGACGAATCGTTGAAACGGGTAATCATGAGGAGCTGATGCAGAAGAAGGGCAGATATTATTCACTTTATATGAGCAATGAGGATGAAGAAAACGATATAGCGTAAATAAAGGTAGAATTTGGTCGAGAAATTGTGCAATTTTTTTTATACAAAACTATGGAAAGATAAATTGAGGTTGTGTATAATGTATGCGAAAAGAAAACCAAGCGACGCCTAAGCGGCATTTGGTTTTCTTCGCAATTAACGAGCAAAGAGTCTGCAAAGCAGACGATGAGCACGCAGTGCGTCTTTGCGAGTCTGCAAGAAAGGCAAGGTCATTTTTATGAAAATCGGTTTCGATAACGATAAATATTTGGAAACACAGTCAAGAAATATCCGAGAGAGAATTAATAAGTTCGGAGATAAGCTTTATTTGGAATTTGGCGGAAAGCTTTTTGATGATTATCATGCATCAAGAGTATTGCCGGGATTTCAGCCGGACTCAAAGCTTCAGTTGTTGATGCAGTTATCAGAGCAGGCGGAGATTGTTATCGTAATCAGCGCAGGAGATATAGAGAAGAATAAGATTCGAGGCGACCTTGGAATTACCTATGATGTGGACGTACTTCGTCTGATTAATTCCTTCGAGGAGAAGGGCTTATATGTGGGAAGTGTAGTGATTACACAGTATTCCGGTCAGACAAGCGCAGACTTCTTTAAGCAGAGATTAGTGAAGCTTGGAATCAAGGTATATACACACTATGTGATTCCGGGATATCCGAATAATATCGGCTATATCGTAAGTGATGAAGGTTTTGGTAAGAATGAGTATATAGAAACAACTCGACCATTGGTGGTTATCACTGCACCCGGACCGGGAAGCGGTAAGATGGCAACCTGTCTTTCACAGCTTTATCATGAGCATAAGAGAGGTGTTAGAGCCGGATATGCGAAGTTTGAGACATTCCCGATTTGGAATATTCCGTTAAAGCATCCGATTAATCTGGCATATGAGGCAGCCACTGCGGATTTGAATGATGTCAATATGATTGACCCGTTCCATTTAGAGGCATATGGTATTTCGACGGTAAATTACAATAGAGATGTTGAGATATTCCCTGTTTTGAAGGCGATGTTTGAGCGTATTTACGGGGAGAGTCCATATCAGTCACCGACAGATATGGGAGTGAATATGGTAGGGTGCTCCATTTCTGATGATGAGGCTTGTCAGGATGCTTCGCGTCAGGAGATTATCAGAAGATACTTTGCTGCATTGGCAGGCTTGTTAGAAGGACATAATCAGGAAGAAGAGATTTATAAGCTGGAGCTGATTATGAATCAGGCAGGTATTACACCAACTGACAGAGCGGTAGTTCCGGCAGCGCGTAAGCTTGCGGAGTTAAAGAAGACACCGGCAGCAGCGATAGAGCTTGCAGACGGTCGTATTATTACAGGTAAGACGTCTACATTACTTGGTGCGACATCAGCTATGCTTTTGAATGCATTAAAGGCATTGGCAGGGATTGACCAGGATATTGATGTAATTGCACCTGAATCCTTAGAGCCGATTCAGAGATTAAAGACGGCATACCTTGGAAGTCGTAATCCACGCCTTCATACAGATGAAGTATTGATTGCTTTGTCTATTAGTGCGGCAAATCATAAGGAGGCAGCACTTGCTTTAGAGCAGCTTCCGAAGCTTGCAGGTTGTCAGGCACATACATCGGTTATGCTTTCGCCGGTAGATGTGAAGCAGATGAAGCGTTTATCTATTCAAATGACCATGGAAGCGCAGTATGAGAATAAAAAGGTTAGCTATTAAGTATAAAGGCCACGCGTATGCGTGGCTTTTGTGGTTTTATACGGTGTATTAAATTGGGATTTCGTTGAACTAGCACAGATAAGTGACAGAATATGCACGTCATCTTAGTTTAAGTTGCTACAGTTGGTCTTTTGTAAGTGAAACAATGATAAAAGACCAACTTTTAATGACTTACTTGGTCTTTCATACGTGAAACAGTGACAAAAGACCAACTATTAAAGAATTACTTGGTCTTTCATACATGAAACAGTGACAAAAGACCAACTATTAAAGAATTAGTTGGTCTTTCATACATGAAACAGTGACAAAAGACCAACTATTAAAGAATTACTTGGTCTTT
>SVFJ01000071.1 GCA_015056925.1 Lachnospiraceae bacterium
TAGCCTGTTACATCATGTCCGTTTACACCGTCATTAGCTGGTGTAAATACTACATCTACAGAATTCTTTGTTACAGTACCCTCTGAAAGCTGTGCTGTTACAAGACCTTCTGATAAGAGATAGCTTGTGTTAGCCGGCTGGTTGTAACCAACATTCTGCCATGCAACACCCTCTCTGTATGCAAGATCCTCTAATAAACAAGGAACTACATAATCTGTCTGGATAGTTGTAGAGTAAACTCTAACTGTATTGTTACCATCCTGTGCACATCTTGCGATGATTTCTTCTCTCCAGTCACCAAGGATATCAGCTACCAAGCCTAAGTTACCCTTTGTACCGTTTGTTGACCAAATCTCTGTTGAATATAAGAGTCTGTCCTGTGTTTCAGCTTCATAATTCCACTTAGAAATTACAACACCTGTTGGTGCATAAGCTGCCTTATCAAATGTATGATCCTGAATCTCTGTTAAGAGGTCACCATCCCAGAAGATTGTACCGTTAGATGCTGGTGTTACATTTGATAACTTAATGAAGTTCTCTAATGTTGACCATGTAGAATAAACCTCACCATTTGTTGAATCCCATTCAGGCTCATCATTGCCTTCGTAAGTAGGACTTGCGATTGACCAGAACTCTGCGCCCTCTGCTGTAGGGTCGATATCTCCGGCAACACCACGTCCTGTATCCTTACCGGTATAGTAACCCATAAGAATTTCACCTGTCTCAGCATCACGCACTTCTACATGGTACGCTGCATTGTCATGCTCATGTACTGACATAATCTCAAGGCCATCATTCCATGATACCCAATCAGATACATGCATTGCATCTCCATGACCAAGACCAGTTGAATACTTAACAGTTCCGTCATGATCGATTACAAGTGCACCATAGATAATCTCGTCCTTACCATCGTCATCAATATCGTTAACGCTCAAGCCATGGTTACCCTGTGCCTCATACTGAGAACCACCATTTGCTGAATCATATGTCCAGTATGTCTTGATTTCGCCATTATCTACATAATAAGCTGTTAAACATGTTCTTGTATAATATCCTCTACAGAATACTGCGTATGGCTTCTCTCCATCTAAGTAAGCTGTAGCTGATAAGAATCTGTCTACACGGTTACCATAAGCGTCACCCCATGCGCTTACAGAACCTCTTGCCGGAAGATAATCTACTGTATCAATGATGCTTCCGTCCTCACCATTGAACATTGTAAAGTACTCAGGTCCGTCAAGAACGTATCCTGAAGCATTACGATAGTCGTTTGCTGTGCTTACTGTATCAACAGGAAGAGCACTCGCTGAACATTCACCCACATATGCCTTCTCTACAAGAGTCTTGTCTGTTCCGTCTTCACTTGCATATACTGTTGTGCCGTCTGCAGTCTTAACTGCTACCTCAGCCTTACCATCGCAATCAAAATCCCATACCTGGAACTGTGTATAGTGAGCTCCTGAACGGATGTTAACCCCCAAATCCATTCTCCACATAAGCTCTACTGCACCTGTTGCGAAGTTCACATCATATGCATCGATAAATGTTGTACCTGTATAACCGCTACCTGAATTATCCTTTGCATTACCAGGATACCACTTAACGAGTAACTCTAAGTCACCATCTCCGTTAAGGTCGCCTACTGACATATCATTTGCATGATAAACAGTAGTTGAACCATCCGGCATTGTCTGCTCTGCAGGACAATATAAGTTTAACTCAAGATACTGCTTATCCCAGCACTTTGTCTCAACTGCCTTTAATCCTAAAGTTGAATCTGTGCTGCCTACTACCTTATATACATCCGAGCTCTTACCGCCTTCATATACAAGGTTTGTAACCTTAATATCATCTGCAATCAATGTATCGTTACAATAAACATCAAATGTTGTTGCCAAGTTACCCCTAGCATCGAAATCCTTCTCAAAGCTTCTCCAGCTTAAGTAAACACCCTTAGTTAACTCATTGCCATTAGCATCTGTTGCAGAGATAAGAGTTTCTGCTCCTTCTGCTCCTGCAAGGTTGATTGCTACTAAAGCTCTGTCTGTAAGAACTTCCTTACCACCTGCTACAAGCTTAGCTGTAATCGGTGTCTTACATGTTGCCGACTGCTCGCCAACACCACATGCATTCATAGCCGCTACCTTATAGTAGTAGTTAATATTTGTTGCGATATCGCCTGTATTATCTGTGAATGTGCACTCCTTAGACTCGCCAATCTTTACGAATTCCTTGAAGCCCTTATCATCCTCAGCCTTATCTGAACGATAGATAATGTACTTAATTACCTGATAATCATTCTCTACTGTTGCTGCATCCCACTTCAATGTTACAGTACGATGTAACTCTGTTTCATCTGCTGTAGGGTCTACACATACAACATTTGCAGGAGCCTTTGGTGTAAGTCCTTCAACTAATGCAGTAACTGTAATTACTTCACTTCTTGCTGACTCTGTACCATCTGCTGTATAGCATGTCATGTAGTACTGATATTCCTCACCAAGGTCAACTGACATTGCTCTGCAAGCTAAATCATCTGCTGCATACTCTTCCTTTGTAAATGTCTTTACAACCTTAAAGTCTGCATCTGATGTACCCTTCTGGTATACCTTGTAACCTGCTGCCTCGTCTACTCCGTTGAAACCAATCAAGAATGTATACTTATTTGTTGCATTATCAACGCTTGCCTCAGACTCTACGAATCCTGAAGGAGCCTTTAAAAGCTCTGTGATTGTCATACCGTTGATATACTGGTTTGTACCTGCAACTGTGATATTTAACTGACCATCCTCTACTCTTACAGTAGCTGTCATGCTGCCTAATGCCTGCTTACAAGCAATAGAACCGATAGAAACGCCTTCTCCAAGGTAGCCTGGCTTGATTGTACTTGTACCCGGTAATAAGTCACAAGCGTAGATTGTAACCTCATAGTCACCGTTTGGTAAATCTACTGCGAACTCACCTGCGCCAAGACAGAAGTCATCTGCCATGTCTGAAGAATCTGCATTTCCGTTGTTACCTCTGTATCGTCCGTTGCCTGGAGCAGTAATCCATCCATAACCAAGTGATGCATCATACATCTGATTATGATTTACTCCAATCCAGCCTTCCATCGTAACAGAATTGTTATAGTTAAAGTCAAACTTCTGACCTGCTGTCTTTGTTGTAACTACAATCTTCTCTGAGAACTCACCCAAGCCCTTTGAGTTGAAACCTCTCACTGCATATACATAGGTAGTACCTGCTGCACAAGTAGAATCTGTGTACTTAAGAGAAGGTGTTACAGAGAACTTTGTTGCATTAGAGAAATCAACATCATCAACTGTCTGGCCATCCTCTAATACTGCTCTGTAGATGTAGTATAACTCTGCATTCTCTGCTTCTCCCCAGCCAAATGCTGCTGATGAAGCACCTATAGATGTTACTTCAATAGAAGAAACTGCACTTGGTGCTACGGAAGCCATCTTCGTATCAACAAGCTTCTTCAAAGCATCTAACTGTGAATCCTCACTATACTCTTTGATACCCTCTGCTACACACTGTGCAAACTTATATGCTCCGTAGAACTGTAAGTGTGTTGAGTCTGTTGCACCGCCTGTATAAGCACCTGTTGTATAATCACCTGCGTTAACATGAAGGAATAAAGACTTAGCTCCCTCGATACCGAACTCATTACAAAGGTCGATAGAACGCTGTGTTAAATCAATAAGAGCAATATCCTGCTCTGAAGCCATCTTGAGCATTACCTGTCTGTATGCTTCAAAGTTGCTTGCGAAGCTCTTCAATGTACCATCAGAATTAGTAGTGTAGCTGTATCTTGCTACAGGTGTTACAAGAACAGGCGTTGCACCTCTCTGAATAGCACCGTCTACATAATACTGCATCCACTTCTCAAACTCAGAAGAAGATACATATCTGTTTGGTCTTGCTGCTGTTGCATCATTGTGTCCCCACTGAACGAGTAAGTAATCACCTGGCTTAATATCCTCTAAGAGGTCATCAAGCTTACCTTCCTCGATATAAGACTTAGAGCTTCGACCACCGATTGCACGGTTCTCAACGATAGCGTTAGTAGCTTCATAAGTCTGTGACTGACTGAAACCGCAATCTGTACACTCACGCTCTTCTACCAAATCACCGAAGAAGCTGTGGAGTGTCTGGCCCCAACCTGTCTGTGGATAGTAGTAAGCATCATATGTCTGCACTGTTGAGTCAGATGCAATAAAGATGGTTGGCTTAGAACCAGCTTCCTTTGCTGCTGACGCTCTTACCTCTACCTTGCTAACATATACTGTCTTCTCTGATGCTGCATCCTTAGATGTTGCATTTCCTGATGTCTCTAAGAACTTTAAGTTCAAATGTCCATCTACAAGACACGCTTTAATTGTCTGTGTTACTGTTGCACCTGCACCAACTGTGATGCCTGATGCCTTAGTAATATCCTCTGCCTCTAAGCTTACTGTGTAAGCTGAGCTTGTAGGATTCACAAGAGTTACGGTAACGTCGTAATCCTTGCTCTCTAAGTTAAAATCAAGTGTTGATGTATTCTCATATGTATATACACCATAACCTGTACTCTCTGTCTCTGTCCATACCTGGCTCTTAATCGCCAAATATCCGTCATGTGCTGTTACATAAGAAGCTTTTCCTTCTGATACAGTTGCAGTTCTGGGATAATATACCCCTCCATCCCAGCCTTTGGCTGCATCATTAAATGTAACATCACTAAAGCCATAGCCTGTCTCTGCTGAATACAGTGTATCAGCGTTAACTGTCTTGCCTTCGCCTAACTCGTACTCGCCTTCTACAGCGTATCCGTCTAAGCTCATAAGTGCAATTGCCGGCTCTTCCAAAGTTTCTGTTTCAGTCTCTGTTTCAGTCTCTGTTTCAGTTTCTGTCTCTGTTTCAGTCTCTGTAACATCCTCTGTCGAAACCTCTGTTACCTCTTCATCAGTTGCCGACTCTGTTGTACCGGTTTCCTCTGAATCTGCTGGTTCTGTCTCTGTTGGCTGTACTGTAGCTGACTCTGCCGGTGCATCTGTAGCTGATTCAGCCTGTGTCTCATCAGTCGTTTCATTTACTGATTCATTTACTGATTCATCTGTAGACTCTACCGCAGCTTCCGCTGTACTACTTTGGCTCTCATCCGCTTCGTCTGTAGCAGCCTCTGTAACCACTTCATCCACAACCACGTCGGCCGCATCTGTTACAGTTGTTTCTGTAGCATATACTACACCGGCTGCTGATGAAAGATTACTTCCGACCATAGCAACACTCAGCGCAATTGCCAATGCCTTTGTCAGATTTTTTCTCCTAACCATTTGTTACTCCTCCCATTTTCAATATATATCCTTATTAGATTCCCCTGTTGGTAAAACTCCCCTTTACCAGTCATGGTTTCATTATAGGTATTTTGCCTCCCCATTTCTAAGCAACTAATGATGTAAACTATGCAAAAGTAACCATTTTCAGTCGTTAAATCGTCTATTTTTGTGTCATTTTTTATATTCTATCTACAATTTCGCACTTTTATTATAGCAATTTTGTTCATATCCAAGCGCTTACATGGTCTTTTTTGTTATTTTGTACAATTCTATTGTTCATATTGAACAACACAATTATGCGCCCAACTGTCCCCTCTTTTTCGTTTAAAATTGTGTATTTCTAAAAAGACACTTTGGAGATATAGTATATTCAGCACAAAAACAACGACGTCGAAAGTGAAGTGTAACTATGAAAAAAATTGCATTACTAAATGATTTATCAGGATTTGGAAAATGCTCTCTCACAGCTGCCATTCCGGTGATATCTGTAATGGGTCTTCAGGCATGTCCCTTGCCGACAGCTGTTTTATCTAATCAAACAGACTTTGACAGCTACCGAAGCGTTGACCTAACCGAATATATGGATTCCTTTATAGATGAGTGGAAGAAACTTCAAGTAAGATTTGATGGTATTTACTCAGGATACCTTGCCGACACGAAACAGATTCAAAAGGTATTCCGCTTTCTTGAGGAGTTTCAGACAGAAGACACCATTTTTCTGGCTGACCCTGTTATGGGCGATTACGGGAATACCTATGATATGTACAATGGTGATTTTCTATGCCATATGAAGGAATTAATCAAAAAGGCAAATGTAATAACACCCAATTTAACAGAGTTATGCCTATTGACTGATACAGATTATAACGAGCTTACAAGCCACTCTGATGAAACGGATTATCTACAGCAGATTACCACACTTGCCAATCAGCTGCTAAGCAGTGCCTTGGTTACTCAAAGCGTGATTGTTACCGGTATCATCAGAAAGGATGGCACATCCGGACGCTCCTTTGTCGGCAGTCTGGCTGTGAATGCAGATAATAGCTATTACACCGAGGATACCTACTTCGGAAAAGGCTTTTCCGGAACAGGCGATTTATTTGCTTCCGTCATTTGTGCAAGTCTTGTAAAAGGACTTTCACTCGAACAGGCACTACTTAAAGCTTCAAACTTCTTAACGCCAGCAATCGAAGAAGCTGTTAATGCTGGAATTGAACAGAATCACGGTGTGAATTTTGAAAAATATCTACCACTATTAATAATGAAAGAATCATAATGAAAAGAGGTAACCATATGAACACTATAACTTCAAACAAAACAAATACTTCTGTCAAAACAAAGTACCTTACCCTAACTAGCCTTCTAGCTGCATGTATCACAGTTATGACAGCTTACATATGTCACATACCTGTAGGAGCTAATGGCGGATATATCCACCTGGGCGATACCTTTATCTACATCGCTGCTGTACTCCTGCCAAAACCATACGCTCTTGCTGCAGCAGCCATCGGTGGTGGACTTGCAGACCTATTAACAGCTCCCGTTTGGGCGCCTGCAACCATTATTATCAAGATGCTTTTAACCATAGGCTTTACCAACAGTTCTGCGAAGATTATTAATATAAGAAACATTATTGCTGCTGTAGTAGCCTATCCTATCACCTGCCTTGGTTATGCCTTTGCAGAGATGCTTCTCTTTGGTTCAGAAGCTGCCTTTTGGGTATCTGTCAGCGGTAACCTGGTTCAGGTAACAGGAAGCTTAATTTGCTTTATCATTATTGGCTTTGCCCTTGACAAGGCAGGTATCAAAAAAAGAATGTAGTTCACATGAGCTACATTCTTTTTATATAGAAACAATTATGATTCTTTTACTGCATGATGTACAAGCTCTGTCATATCCTTATACTCATACGTCTTAAGCATTTCTTCAAATTCTTCAACAGGCATCGGCTTTGCATAATAATATCCCTGAATAATATCACATCCCACACTTCCAAGGAAATCTGCCTGTTCCTTTGTCTCAACGCCCTCTGCAATAACATCCATACGAAGCTTATCTGCCATACCCACAATCATCTGAATAATATTCGCACTTCTGTCTGCATCCGTTGCCTTCGCCATAAACTTCATATCCATCTTCAAGACATCTACCGGAATATCCTTTAATGTATTCAGCGTAGAATATGCACTTCCGAAATCATCCATCTCCACGATAAAGCCTGCATCCTGAAGCTTCTCCACCAGTTCAACCTGCTTCTTTAAATCAATGGCAAATGCACTCTCTGTAATCTCTAAACGCAATCTCGATGGTGAGATATCGTATTTGGTTACCAAATCCATGATTACCTTGTACAAATCCAGATAATAGAAATCCTTCGGTGAAATATTAACCGAAAGCGAAATGTCGTTTCTGCCTTCATCCGTCCACTTACGAATCTGTGCACAAGCCATTTCCCATACATACATATCCAGCTTACTAATTAAACCATTATTCTCCATAACCGGAATAAACAGATATGGCGGAATCAATCCCTTCTTTGGATGCTGCCAGCGCACCAGCGTCTCAGCGCCAACAATTGCCTTTGTTTCATGGCTAATCTGTGGTTGAAGATAAATGACAAACTCCTTCTCATTAAACGCCGTCTGTAAATCTGTCAGAATCTCCTGCTCCTGCAAAAGCTCCTTACGCATACTGTCATCATAACGTGCGATTTCCTGCTGTATATCTCCCTTAATGCTTGCTATCGCCAAAGTAGCTCTATCCATCATCGCCGATACAGACAGATTCAAATCCGTCACCTCATAGATACCGATATGATTTGCAATTGGGAAATTGTAGCTTCTGGCTCTAAGTACACTGCTGCTCTTTACCAGATATGCCACATCCGAAAAATTTTTCTTTGGAATACACATCGCAAAGCTGTCATCCCCCACACGACCATAGACACGATTATGGTCATCATTACGTCTGAGTTCTTCAGCAATCATCTTAAGCAGTCTGTCACCTGCTTCCACACCAAAGACTTCATTAAATGCCTTAAACTGCTTAATATCCGAACAAATGATATAATATACCTCATTCGGATTCTGTTTCATAAATTCCTCTGCTTTTTCGATAAACCAATCTCGATTATACAAGTCTGTAAGAGAATCATGCGTTGCACTATGACGATACTTCTCCTGTAATTCTCTTTCCTGCGTAAACTCATGCAGAATATACATATAACCTCTGAGTCTGCCCTTTTTACTGCGTAGTTCCTGTTCATCACACTTGAAATAGCGAATTACATTTCCCCGACACAGAATCAGTGTATCCTCATCCTCTTCCTCATCACGTGTCCATGTCTCCCAGAATTCCATTCTGGTCATCATTTCCGTATGAAAAATCTTCCTTGCGCTTTCATTCATGTACCAAAAGGCATCATTTTCATCAAACATCAGAATCATGGCATCCAGCCTGTCTACCGCCATCAGACCATAATAGCTCGTCACTGAACGATTCTTTCTACCATATTTCAAAAGTGAAAACGGTGCTGTCCAAACAACTATAATAATCACAACCGCAATTACAATCCATATCATACCGTTCCTCCTCCATCTATATCTATTTTTCTTTATAACAAAATAACTGCATATCCATTTTCAATAGATACACAGTTATATTTTATCACACAATTAATATATATAACAAGAATTTTCAGTTATTTAATCCTTCCATTGCTTTCCCAGCTTCACCCATGCATAAATAAGACAAATCGCATGTACGCTAAAAGTTATCGTCCATGTAATCGGATAAGAAATGTAGATGGTTCTTGTTGTATGATACTCCGGAATCTGAAATACCGTCGCAATCCATAGCAAGCGAAGACCACAAGCCCCGACCAGTGAAACAATCATCGGCATAATTGACTTACCGATTCCGCGAAGTGCTCCAACCAGCACATCCATCATACCGCATAATGCATAAGTCACACCGATAATCTCCAATCGAAGCATTCCCGCTTCAATAACCTCCGCACTGGTAGAATAAATACCCAGAAGCTCTTCACCAAACATCACCATCAGATTACCAAGCACCACTCCTGTCACCAATACATACAGCTCTCCTGCCAGTGCAATCTTACGAATACGCTGCATATTTCTGGCACCATAGTTCTGACTGGTAAAGGATATCGTTGCCTGATAAAAGGCATTCATGGCAATATAAACAAAGCCCTCTATATTCAAGCCCGCCGAATTACCTGCCACTACAATATTTCCAAAGCCGTTTACTGCCGACTGGATAACAACGTTTGACAATGAGAATACCATTCCCTGAAAGCCTGCAGGTAAACCAATCTGCACAATACGAAGGAACTTATCCTTATCAATCGAAAGTGCCTTCAAATCAAGATGGATTGCTCCCTCTTCACGTATCAGGCATCTTACTACCAAAGCTGCCGAAATCGTCTGCGAAATCGCTGTTGCAAGTGCTACACCAGCAACATCCATATGGCAAAATACAACAAAAATCAAATTTAAGATAACATTAATAACGCCCGAAAACAATAAGTAATATAACGGTCTCTTGGTATCTCCAATGGCACGAAGAATCGCACTACCAAAGTTATAAATCATAGTAGAGGTCATACCGATAAAGTACACTCTCAAATATAGTGCCGCAAGGTCTATAATCTCTGTGGGGGTCTGCATCAGCACAAGAATCTTTTCTGCTCCAAAGATACCGATTATCGTCAGAATCAAACCACTGATAACACTTAACAGCATAGAGGTATGTACCGTAACACGTAAATCCTTCTCCTTCTTTGCACCATAATACTGTGCCACGAGCACATTTGTACCAATTGACAATCCCATGAAAATATTCGTCAAAAGATTAATCAACGACGAATTGGCACCAACTGCTGCCAGCGAATTATCCCCTGCGAATCTGCCAACTACTATAATATCTGCCGCATTAAACAACAGCTGCAGCACACCGGAGCACATAAGCGGGATAGCAAACAACAGCATCTTTCGAAATACTGAACCACTGCACATATCTATTTCATATTTCTTAGTCTTCACCTATAAGCGCCTTCTTTCTACTAAAAATAGGATTTCTCAACGTCATCACAATCAGCGGAATCACCATTACAAACCAAATAACCGGTTCTGTAAAAATAATACCCCAATAACCAAATCTCTTCACAACCACAAAGGTAAATACCAGCTTACCAACAAGCTCTATAAAGCTAGAAAAAATCGGTGTCACACAGTCTCCAAATCCCTGCATGGAATTCCTAAGTATCACAATCAATACCGTCACTATAATAAATGACATATCCACCTTGAGATAAGTAGTCCCCCAGTAAATAATCTCTTCATTCTTTGTACTGGCGATAAAGGAAACAAGATACTGTGAAATAGTGTGCGTCAAAATAAATACCACGCCTGACCAACATGTACCAAGCAAAAGTACTGACTTCATTCCCTTCCTAATACGGTCATATCGCATGGCTCCATAGTTCTGGCCGCAATAGGTTGCCATCGTAGAACCTAATACGCTAACCGGAAGCATCCAGATTTCAAACACCTTTCTGGCTGCTGCATGCGCCACAATAATCTGATTACCAAGAGTATTAATACCTGTCTGCAAGGTAACTGTACCAAAGTTCACAAGGCTTGACATCAGCCCCATGGACAATCCGCTCTGGTACATCATAATCACCTGCTTACCTTCGAGCTTAAAGTGCTCTCTTGATACATGCAATATCGGGAAACTGCGACAGATACGAATCAGACAGAGCGTTACCGACAAAAGCTGCGAAATGGCAGTCGCATATGCTGCTCCTGCTACTCCCATATCAAAGCCTAAGATAAAGCAGTAGTCCAATACCACATTCGTAACCGCTGATATAATCAGAAAAATCAACGGCGTCAGCGAATCACCGATTGCTCGAAGAAGATTCGCACACAGATTGTAAGAAAATGTAATAAACATTCCCCATACAAGCACCACAATATAAGAATACGATGCCTCCATCTGCTCTGCGGGTACATGCAACAGCATCAATATGGGTCTTAGAAACACCGCCACCGACACAATCACAACAGCAGCCGTTGTAAAGCCAAGAAGAATGGCAGACGCCACACTCTTCTTTAATGCTTTCTCATCTCCACTACCGTAGTGTCTTGCGACAATAACGCTAAATCCCAGTGTCAATCCGTTGAAAAAACCCGTCAAAAGATTGTAAAGCGTAGACACAGAGCCTACCGATGCAAGGGCACTCTCCCCCAATGTACTGCCTACAATCTTCGTATCAACCAGACTATACAAGATTTGAAACAGATTCCCAAAGAAAATAGGAATCGCAAATAAAATTATAACCTTCAGAGGGTTACCCTCTGTTAATGACCTTGTCTTTGGTTTCATTATTTTCTCAATCCCTTCGGATAATGATTCTTCATAACCTGCCCACTAAGCTTACCCCAGCCAAGACTATAACCATCCACCGTAATCAGATACCAGCCCTTCTCGCCGTCATGATTCAGCGTCATACCATTCAAATATGCCTTTGCCTCAGGGGCATCTGCCTGTATATCCATGGAACGCTTCACATCATCCGCAGTCAGGAATAATGCCAATGCGTGAGAAGGCTCAAAACGATTCTTCTTCAAGGTTCCAAGATGTAATCCCGGTCTCATAACCTTCAATCCCTGAATAGACGGCATTCCCTCCGGTATCAGATAAAGCTGTTCTCCAAAGAGTAAGAGTTCACCATCAAGCTCGATTTGTAAGGTATCTTTGATAAATTGCTGATAATCTGTCAAATCGCTCTGTACAGGATTTCTCTGTGATGCTTTTCCCTTACTGCGTTCCTTCTGCTTACTACCTTCTGTAAGACGAATCCCTCTCTGCAGTCCGTTCTTACAAAAACCCATATACCCTTCCGGCACCTCACCATCCTTCTCTAACACTGCAAGATAATGTCCCTCTCCCTGCAATAAATGCGGCCAAAGACGAATGGTCTTCTCAAGCCCCTCTGCCGGCTCTAAAGCCCAATCTGCATTTCCTCTGCTCATGCCCTCATACAAAGGAACCTCCACAATATGAAACTCCGGATGTCTCTTAATAAATCGGCTGATACTGCCTTCATTCTCCGACGGAGCAAAGGTACAGGTCGAGTAAACCAGTCTACCGCCCGGACGAAGCATCCCTGCCGCACAGTCCAATATCTCATCCTGTCTGTCAGCGCATATCTGCACATTTGCAAGGCTCCACTCGTCACACGCTTCTTCGTTCTTACGAAACATACCTTCACCGGAGCACGGCGCATCCACCAGTATCTTATCAAAGAACTCCACAAAGGTGTCTGCAAGCTTAGCAGGTGTCTCATTGGTCACCAGTGCATTACTGATTCCCATACGTTCTACATTCTCCGAGAGTATCTTGGCTCTCTGAGGGTGTATCTCATTACATACCAGTAAGCCTTCTCCCTGTAAGCCTGCCGCTATCTGTGTGGACTTGCCCCCCGGTGCTGCACACAGGTCTAAGATTCTCTCCCCCGGTGCTGCCTCTAAGTAGGCAACAGGTGCCATCGCACTAGGCTCCTGGATATAATATACGCCCGCCTCATGCCATGGATGCTTCCCCGGCTGATTCTCACTCGCATAATAAAAACCCCTCGCTTCCCAAGCCACGGGTCTTAAATCAAAGGGAGCCTTCTTTAGAAAGTCCTCTCTGTCAGCCTTGAGCGGATTCACTCTCAGCGCCTGATATTTGGCATCTTCATAACTTCGCACGAAAGCAGGATACGCTTCCTTAAGCATATCCTGCATCCTATTTACAAACTCTTGTGGTAATAACATCTTACAACACCAGTCCCTTATCCTCTTCACAGCCAAGTACGATATTCAGACACTGTACGGCAGCACCTGACGCACCCTTACCAAGATTATCAAATCTTGTGGAAATCACTACTCTGTCCTCATTACCTGACACATATATCTCAATGCCATCCCAGCCTGCGCAAGCATTACTTCCGATAAATCCACCGTACTCAGCCTCCTTGCCAAATGGCATCACCTTCACAAACTTCTCACCGGCATAATACTGCTCTAAATAAGCATGTAACTCTTCCGGTGTCTTCTTCTCTGTTAACATATCTGTATAAAGCGGAATCGTTACAACCATACCGTTATAATAATCTGCTACAATTGGTGAGAATAAAGGCGCCTTAGCAAGTCCTGTAATCTTCTGCATCTCCTTTAAGTGCTTATGGCTCTGTGTCAAAGCATACTGTCTTGGAGAATCAAGCTCTGCCTCTCTCTCTTCTGCCTGATACTGGGCAATCATCTTCTTACCGCCACCGCTAAAGCCTGATACGCCAAAAGATGAAACAGGATAATCCTTTGGTAAGATACCGCCTGCTACAAGCGGATATACAGTAGTAATAAAACCGGTTGCATAGCAGCCCGGTACAGCAATTCTCTTACCGGTCTTAATCGCATCTCTATGTGCAGGCGAAAGCTCCGGATAACCGTAAGCCCATCCCTCTTCTGTTCTATGTGCTGTAGATGTATCAATGATTGTTACATTCTCATTCTCCACCAAAGCAACTGCCTCTCTGGCTGCCGCATCCGGCAAGCATAAAAATGTCACATCTGATGCATTAATATACTTCTTAATCTCATCAGGGTCCTTTCTTAACTCTGACGGAATCTTCAATATCTCTATATCATCACGACCCTCGAATCTCTCAAAGATTCTTAAGCCTGTAGTTCCCTCACTGCCATCGATAAAAATTTTCTTCTTCATTGTATTCCTCCTCATTTGCCTTATCAAGGCTCTCTAATGCCCATTATAGTCCAATCGTTAGATTCCCGCAATATCCTTAATCACTTCGCCTGCGATAATCAACCCCACAACCGACGGCACGAAAGCATTACTTCCCGGAATCTGACGCTTCTTAATTCCGCTCTCCTCACGTTCCTTCTCACCCAAATCACTCTTAGGCGCTATCGGCTGCTCCTCCGAATATACCACCTTCAGCTTCTGAATGCCGCGCTTCTTAAGCTCTCTGCGCATCACCTTCGCCAAAGGGCAAACATTAGTCTTATTAATATCCGCTACACGAAATGCCGTAGGGTCCAGCTTATTACCTGCTCCCATAGAACTGATAATCGGCACCCCCGCAGCAACAGCCTGCTCTACCAGCTGCAGCTTACCGGCCACCGTATCTATCGCGTCTACTACATAATCATACTGTGTAAAATCAAACTGTTCTGCTGTCTCCGGCAGATAAAAGCAACGATAGGTATTCACTGTCATCTGTGGATTAATCTCCAGGACTCTCTCTCGCGCCACATCCACCTTATACTGTCCTATCGTCTTATGCGTAGCGATAATCTGACGATTCAAGTTGGTAAGTGCCACTGTATCATTATCAATTAGGTCAAGTGTTCCTACACCGCTTCTTGCAAGTGCCTCCACCGTATGACCGCCTACACCACCGATACCAAACACCGCCACTCTGGCACCCTGCAAACGCTCCATACCCTCTCTACCTAATAATATCTCTGTTCTGGAAAACTGCTCCTGCATCTGTTAACCTTACCCTTTCTATAAAAGCTCTAAATAATCTTCCTTCATAAACCTGTGATAAATCGTGTGGTTCATCTCCGACTTTATACAATAGTAGTACTCATCAGGCTCTTTATCAGGAAAATATATCGCATAATCAAAGTCTGTACCTTCCGGCATCTTATCACATACATAATTTGCATTATGTGCAGCAAACACCTGACAAATCTCCTCTATCGTACAGTGATGATGCTTCCCAAAAAGCGCAATGATATCCACAAGAAACGGTGACACCGCCACATTCTTATGCACATATTCCACACCATCAGCAGGTACACTGATTTCAAAACGCTCTCCTCTTGCAGAGATTTTCATAGCACCGAGCCCGCTCGTCTGTAATGCCTCCGATAACTGCAATGCTTCCAGCATCTGATTTGCATCCTTTGTTTCCATATCCAATATCACATTCAACGAATTTAATGGAAAATATAAGCGCACCGTCTCCTTCACATACCCAAGCTTCAGCTGCGCCTCCACAATTTGGTCTGTGATATTCTTAATTAATCTGTCCGTGTTCATCCAATGCACTCCTAGTTCGCAAATAACGGTGTAGACAAATATCTGTCACCTGAATCAGGGAGCAATGCCACAATTACCTTCCCCGCATTCTCTTCTCTCTTTGCAAGAATTGTTGCTGCCTTCAATGCTGCACCTGAGGAAATACCAACCATAACCCCCTCCGTCAACGCAAAATCACGTCCCTCTGTAAAAGCATCATTATCCTCTATCATCATGATTTCATCATAAATCTCTGTATTTAATACGCTAGGTACAAAGTTCGCTCCAATTCCCTGAATCTTATGCGGACCTGCCACTCCCTTAGTTAATACAGGGCTACTTGCCGGCTCTACTGCAACTATCTTAATATCAGAATTCATGCTCTTCAAGTATTCACCGATACCTGTAATCGTACCGCCTGTACCTACTCCTGCTACAAAAATATCTATCTTACCTAAAGTCTGCTCCCAAATCTCAGGTCCCGTGGTTGCCTTATGTGCCGCAGGATTTGCCGGATTATCAAACTGTCCAAGGATGACTGCGCCCTCTATCGAGTCACGAAGTTCTTCTGCCTTCTCAATCGCACCTGCCATGCCCTTTGCACCATCTGTCAATACCAACTCTGCTCCATACGCCTTAAGAAGTGTTCTTCTCTCTACACTCATAGTATCAGGAAGTGTCAGAATCGTCTTATAGCCCTTTGCCGCTGACACAAATGCCAAGCCGATTCCCGTGTTACCTGAAGTCGGCTCAATAATCGTCGCCCCAGGCTTCAGGATTCCCTTCTCCTCCGCATCCTCTATCATCGCAAGTGCTACTCTGTCCTTCACCGAGCCTGCCGGATTCAAATACTCGAGCTTCGCCAAAATCTCAGCCTTCTCCACGCCTGCCTTCTTCATATAATTATTTAATCTTAACATTGGTGTATTACCAATTAACTCTGCCGCACTGTTTACAATCTTACTCATATTCCATGTCCTCCTTGATTCTATGTCTTTATATTACAATTATTCTCATTTATCACTTTATCTTGTCCCTGATTTTTCAAGAATCCACTTCAATTCCTACAGATTTAGTATGAATAATTACTTTTGCATTATATTACTGCAAGGGGAGTTATGTCAAGCATACTTACGTTTCCGCGATAGCTGACTCGTATTTCTATAGTGTAGTATATTGCATCCTAATCTATAATTTCTTGCACCAGTTGGTCTTTTTACTGCTTTCAATACTCAAAAGACCAACTGTGCTTCTCTGACTTGGTCTTTTCGACACTTCTACCACTCAAATGACCAACTACGCTTCTCTGACTTGGTCTTTTCAACACTTCTACCACTCAAATGACCAACTACGCTTCTCTGACTTGGTCTTTTCAACACTTCTACCACTCAAATGACCAACTACGCTTCTCTGACTTGGTCTTTTCAACACTTCTACCACTCAAATGACC
>SVFJ01000072.1 GCA_015056925.1 Lachnospiraceae bacterium
GCAGATATCGCCATGAAGGCAAGCGGAATAAACTTAGGCTTTGTAGACCGATTCAGTGGTTCGCTGATTTTCACCGGTTCGGTAAGCGAGGTACAGGCAGGTATGGAAGCCATACTTGACTATGTAAAGGATAAATTAAATTATACTGTCTGCCAGATTACAAAAACATGAAAAAACTGATATTAATGGGGCGAAGCGAGGCAGGAAAGACAACACTGACGCAGGCACTTAAGGGTGAAGAGATTCATTACTATAAGACACAGTATGTGACAAATTACGAGAGTGTAATTGATACACCCGGTGAGTATGCGCAGAGCAGACGACTAGGAAAGGCACTTGCCTTGTATACATATGAGGCAGATATCGTGGGGATTCTGGTTGCGGCCAATGAGCCGTACTGTATATTTCCACCCAATGTTACCTGTCAGGCGAATCGCGAATGTATCGGGATTGTAACAAAGATAGACCTGCCGGATGCCAATATTGAGTTAGCAGACAGGTGGCTTGAGAATGCAGGCTGTAAGAAGATTTTCCACGTCAATTCTATTAAAGGAGAAGGCGTAGCTGAGATATTAGATTATCTAAAGCAATAGTTCAGCCAAGAATATGAAGCCTTCAAAAAGGTGCTTGCACAGTTTTTGGAGAGTTCATATTCTTGGAGTGAGCGCCCGTATATGAGCAAAAGAGCTGCATTGCAGCAAGAAGCAGCGAAGCTGTGACTTTTGTGAATGGCGCGTCTGAACAACAAAAACAATCCAGTTAAAAAATAAGTTTTATATATTAAAGGAGGAACCATTCAATGATTAACGAAATGGAGATTAAGAAACAAATTTGTGAAATCGGTAAGAGAATTTATAACCGTAACATGGTAGCTGCAAACGACGGAAATATTTCCGTAAAGATTAGCGACAATGAATTCCTTTGCACACCAACAGGTGTATCTAAGGGCTTCATGACACCGGAGTACATTTGTAAGGTTGATAGAGATGGTAATGTAATTCAGGCAAACAAGGGCTTCAAGCCATCTTCAGAGATTAAGATGCATATGCGTGTATATCAGAAGAGACCTGATGTAGGAGCTGTTGTACATGCACATCCTACATTTGCTACAGCATTCGCTATCGCAGGTATTCCATTAACACAGCCTATTATGCCAGAGGCAGTTATTTCACTTGGCTGCGTACCAATCGCTGAGTACGGTACACCTTCTACAATGGAGATTCCTGATAACCTTGAGAAGTATCTTCCATACTTCGATGCAGTATTACTTGAGAATCATGGTGCATTATCATGGAGTACAGATCTTCTTGCTGCATACCACAAGATGGAGAGCTTAGAGTTCTACGCAGAGCTTTTATATAAGTCTAAGATGCTTGGCGGACCAAAGGAGTTTGATAAGGAGAATATCAAGAAGCTTTATGAGATTCGTCGTAAGTTCGGTATGCCAGGTAAGCATCCTGCAAATGTTTGCTTAAACAAGGGCGAGGATAACTGCCATAACTGTGGCGGAAGCTGTGCAGATTATTCTAATATGCCTGGTTACGAGTATAACTTTGGATGTGATTGCAATAGCACAAGCACAAGCAGCAACAGCAATATTGATGAGGCAGCAATTGCAGAAATCGTTAAGAGAGTCATCTCTCAGATGAAAAATTAAAAAATCCTTATACCGAAGATTTTTTAATTGGTGAATTTGTTTCAAACAAATTCACGAGGAAATGAAAGAGGGTATAGAAAATGGAAATGACAGAAAGCCAGATTAAAAGTATCGTCGGCGAGGTAATGGCAAAGATGCAGCTGAACAACAGTGTTTCAGGGATGCACGGTGTTTACGCTGATATGAATACTGCAATCGAGAAGGCGAAGGAAGCACAAAAAGTGGTACGTATGATGTCAATGGATCAGCGTGAGAAGATTATTTCCAAGATACGTATCAAGATTAAAGAAAATGCCGAGACATTTGCCAGAATGGGTGTCAATGAGACTGGAATGGGAAATGTTGGTGACAAGATTTTAAAGCATCTTCTGGTAGCGGAGAAGACTCCTGGGACAGAGGATATCAAGACAACAGCATGGTCAGGTGACAGAGGATTAACTCTCGTAGAGATGGGGCCATTTGGTGTAATCGGAGCAATTACACCATGTACAAACCCAAGTGAGACAGTTCTTTGTAATACTATGGGAATGCTTGCAGGTGGTAATACAGTTGTATTTAACCCACATCCACAGGCGATTAAGACTTCTATCTTTGCAGTGAATCTGTTAAATGAAGCCTCTTTGGAAGCTGGTGGACCGGATAATATTGCATGTACTGTTGAGAAGCCAACCTTAGATTCCAGTGCAATCATGATGAAACATAAGGATATTCCGCTTTTGGTAGCAACTGGAGGCCCTGGTGTAGTAACCGCAGTACTTTCTAGTGGAAAGCGTGGTATTGGAGCAGGAGCAGGTAATCCGCCTGCACTTGTAGATGAGACAGCAGATATCAGAAAGGCAGCACAGGACATTGTCAATGGTTGTACTTTTGATAACAATCTTCCATGTATCGCAGAGAAGGAAGTTGTAGCAGTAGATGCCATTTGCGATGAACTGATGAAGTACATGATAGAGGAACAGGGCTGTTACTTAGCATCAAAGGAAGTACAGGATAAATTAGTGAAGACGGTTCTGACAGAGAAGGGTGCCTTGAATCGTAAGTGTGTAGGTAGAAGCGCTAAGGCATTACTTAGCATGGTGGGCATAGAGGTTCCGGATAATATCCGTTGTATTATCTTTGAAGGGCCAAAGGAGCATCCGTTAATCGCAGAAGAGTTAATGATGCCAATTCTTGGAATTGTAAGAGCTAGAGATTTCGCAGACGCATTAGAGAAGGCAATATGGTTAGAGCATGGCAACCGCCATTCAGCACATATTCATTCCAAGAATGTAGATAGAATTACAGAATATGCAAGAGCATTAGATACAGCAATCGTTGTAAAGAACGGACCGTCCTATGCGGCATTAGGCTTTGGAGGAGAGGGATTCCCAACCTTCACGATTGCAAGCCGTACAGGAGAAGGACTGACAAGCGCAGCAACCTTTACAAAGAGAAGACGCTGTACGATGTCAGACAGCTTATGTATTAGGTAGGAGGTAAAGAAATGGAGATGACAAATTCTCAGGTAGAAGCCATTGTCAAGCAGGTCTTGAATCAGCTTTCAGGAACAACTGCTACAGCTTCTACAGGAAGCAGGGAAATCCCTAAGACAGCTCGTGTTGCGATGCTGACATCTCTTGAGAATATCGAAATTAAGGAATATCCAATGCCACAGGTTGGCGATGATGATATCCTTGTTAAGGTAGAGGGATGTGGTATCTGCGGTACTGATGCACATGAATATAAGAGAGACCCATTTGGATTGATTCCGGTTGCATTAGGACACGAGGGTACCGGTGAAATCGTGAAGATGGGTAAGAACGTGAAGTTAGACAGCGCTGGTAAAGCGGTTCAGGTTGGAGACAAGGTTGTAACTTGTATGATTTTCAAGGATAACCCGGATATCACAATGTTTGACTTGAATAAGCAGAATGTAGGCGGTGCTGATGTATACGGACTTCTTCCGGATGACGAGGTTCATTTAAACGGATGGTTTGCAGATTATATCTTAATCCGTAAGGGTTCAACATTCTTCAATGTAAGTGATTTGGACCTTGATTCAAGAATCTTAATTGAGCCATGTGCGGTATTGATTCATGCAGTAGAGCGTGCAAAGACAACAGGCATTTTAAGATTTAACAGCCGCGTAGTAGTACAGGGATGCGGACCAATCGGTTTGATTTGTATCGCAATCTTGAAGACTATGGGTATCTGCAATATCATCGCAGTAGATGGTAATGCAGGAAGACTTGAGTTTGCTAAGAAGCTTGGCGCAACAGGAACAGTAAACTTCAAGGATTATAATGGAGCAGAGGCAATGGCTGAGGGTGTAGCAGCACAGTTTGATGGACATCTTGCTGATTTTGCATTCCAGTGTACAGGTTCACCGGCAGGTCATTCAAATATTTACAAGTTCATCCGCAATGGCGGCGGACTTTGTGAGTTAGGCTTCTTCATCAATGGTGGAGACGCAACCATCAACCCACACTTTGACATCTGTGCAAAGGAAATCACAACAGTAGGAAGCTGGGTATATACACTTCGTGATTATGCTACTACCTTTGATTTCTTAAAGAGTGCAAAGGCAATCGGACTTCCGATGAGTGAGCTGATTACAGACAAGTATCCATTAAGCCAGATTAATGAGGCATATAAGAAGAATCTTGCAATGACAGGTCTTAAGATTGCTGTCATTCCGGATTAGGAGATAGCCTATGGATAGCAGAGCAGTAGGAATCCTAGAGGTTTATGGTCTGGTATGTGCATTCATGGCAGCGGATGCCGGCTGCAAGGCAGCGAATGTTACATTAGAGCCTTTTGATAAGAATAAGCCTGCAAATGCAGATGCCCTACCTGTACCACTGTTAGTAACAATTAAGTTCAGAGGCAGTGTAGAAGATGTAACAGCAGCAGTTGAGGCAGGCGCAAGAATGGCCGAGCAGGTATCGGGAGTGGTGCAGAGTCACGTCATCCCAAGACCAACAGAGGATACAAACAAAATGTTGAACATATGTGGTTTCGATGTCTCTTAAAGAAAACAAGCACGAACGAAGTGAGTATTTGTTTTTTTAAGAACATCGAATCACTGAGAAAATCATAAGTAGCACGAAGTGCTACGACAAATGCGAAGCATTTGGATTTTGGAAGTGTAATTATAGTAAAAAGAAAGTGAGGAATATAAAATGGCACAGGAAGCATTAGGAATGGTAGAAACAAGAGGACTTACAGCAGCAATCGAGGCAGCAGATGCAATGACAAAGTCTGCTGAGGTAGCTTTAGTAGGAACAGAGAAGATTGGTTCAGGTTTAGTAACAGTTATGGTACGTGGTGATGTAGGAGCAGTTAAGGCAGCAGTTGAGTCAGGTGCAGCAGCAGCAACAAGACTTGGCGAATTAGTAGCTCAGCACGTAATCCCAAGACCTCACACAGATGTTGAGAAGATTCTTCCGGGATTCCCAAAGGCGAAATAATCTATGGCTAGCTCATACGGATTAATAGAGGTTTCCGGTGTAGTTGCTGCAGTGGATTCGTTGGACGCTATGTGCAAGGCGGCAGAGGTTTCGCTGGTAACATGGGAACGTAAGCTTGGTGGTCGTTTGGTAACGATTATCGTAGAAGGAAGTGTGTCAGATGTAAAGGCGGCTGTAGAAGCGGCAGAGAACATTTGCAGGGTTAACAATCATATCTTAGCAGCTAAGGGCGTGATAGCAGCACCTTGCGAGGAGACACGTAAGCTTGTAGCATTAAGTGCACAGCGTATTCAGAAGAAATAAAGTGAATATTCAGAGCCAATGGAAAGCCTCGAAGAGGCGATTTTGCGAAGGGGGCTCTGAATAGTTGCTAATAATGGAAACTATTATATAAAAATAAATATTGAAAACATTTTTAAAGGAGGAACATAAAATGGCACAGGAAGCATTAGGAATGGTAGAAACAAGAGGACTTACAGCAGCAATCGAAGCAGCTGATACAATGTGTAAGGCTGCAAACGTTACTTTAGTAGGAACAGAGAAGATTGGTTCCGGATTAGTAACAGTTATGGTACGTGGAGACGTAGGAGCAGTTAAGTCTGCTGTTGAGGCTGGTGCAGCAAATGCAGAAAGACTTGGTGAATTAGTAGCTCAGCACGTAATTCCAAGACCTCATACAGATGTTGAGGCTATTCTTCCGATGATTAAATAATCGGATAAAATCACAGCACCGGGGCAGTGATGCCTCGGTAGCTGTAAACATCGAAAGAAGGTATTCAAAGTGGAAAATAAAGATATTGAAGCTTTAACCAGATTAGTCATTTCCTGTATGAAAAATCAGCAGGAAAAAGGAAATGGTTTTTTAGTACCTGTAGGGGTAAGTAATAGACATATTCATTTATCGCAGGAGCATGTAGAAGCATTGTTTGGACCGGGACATCAGCTGACTAAAAAGAAGGAGCTGATGGGCGGACAGTTTGCATGTGAAGAATGTTGTACAATTGTAGGATTAAAGCTTCGTGCGATTGAGAATGTAAGAGTCTTAGGGCCTGCCCGCAAGAGTACACAGGTAGAGATTAGCAGCACAGATGCCAGAAAGCTTGGAATCAATGTACCGATTAGAGAGTCGGGAGATACCAAGGGGTCAGCACCAATCGCTATTGTAGGACCTAAGGGTGCTGTATATTGTGAAGAAGGCTGTATTGTAGCAGCAAGACATATTCATATGTCACCAGCAGACGCAGCGACAGCTGGCGTTCATGACGGTGATTACGTTAGTGTTAGAGTAGACAATGAGCGTGGAACTACATTTAATCATGTGAAGATTCGCGTTGATGATAGCTTCACTCTTGAAATGCATATTGATACCGATGAGGCAAATGCAAGTGAAATTAAGCAGGGTGATAAGGTAGCAATTGTTAAGTAATTCCTAAGATATTTCAGAGCTTAGGAATTGCTTGGAAAATATTGAAAGAATTGAGGGATAGAAATGATTATCGGAAAAGTGACAGGAAGTATCGTTTCAACTCGCAAGCAAGAGAATTTAATTGGAAATAAGTTCATGGTAGTAGAGCCAATCAGCGCCATGAATGGTGAGCATAAGCAGCTGGTTGCCATTGATAATATTGGAGCCGGTATCGGTGAGTATGTGTTGGTAGCACAGGGCAGTGCAGCACGTATTGGCTGTGGACTTGCCAATGCACCTGTAGATGCCGCTATTGTCGGAATTATTGATGATATCGGAAAGCTGGGGTAATTGGGTATGGAAATTGCTGCATTAAGCAAAATCTTAAGAGAGAATGGTATCGTAGGCGCTGGAGGAGCAGGATTTCCAACCTATGGAAAGCTCTCAGACAAAGCAGATACCATTCTTTTAAATTGTGCAGAGTGTGAGCCGCTTTTGAAGCTGCATAGACAGCTGTTAAAGGCTCATGTAAAAGAGATATTACAGGCTTTTTCATTAATTGCCGAGACACTTGGCGTGAAGGAAGCCATTATTGGAATTAAAGAAGAATATAAAGAGACAATTGAGGCACTTGAAGAGTATATTGGAGAGTTCCCTGTTGTTCGTATACATAGATTACCGGGTGTTTATCCTATGGGTGATGAAGTCATTATGATTTATGAGACCACGGGAAGAGTGGTTCGCCCAGGCGGATTGCCGATTGAGTGCGGTGTAGCGGTATTTAATGTTGAAACAGTATATAACGTATATCGTGCGGTGTGGGAGCAGCATCCGGTTACAGATAAGTGTGTGACTGTTGTTGGTGAGGTAGCAAAGCCGATTACTGTACGAGTACCGATAGGAACCCGTATTCGTGATGTGATAGCTATGGCAGGCGGTGTAACCTGTGATAAGCCGGTATATCTTTTGGGCGGTCCTATGATGGGAAGCTTTGGAATGGATTATCAGCCGGTAACTAAGACAACCAATGCTATTATTGTGTTGCCGGAGAATCATAGTCTGGTGCTTCGTAAGCAGAATAAGTTTTCGACAGCGGTAGCAAGAGCTGCATCAAGCTGTTGTCAGTGCCAGTGCTGTACCGACCTTTGTCCAAGACATGCATTGGGACATCCGATACAGCCGCATTTATTTATGAGAGCAGCGGCTAACAGAGACTTTACGAATCTTGAAGCATATATAGATACATTATTCTGTAGTTCATGCGGTTTATGTGAGATGTTTAGTTGTCCACAGGGCTTATCGCCTAGAAGTATGATGGCAGAGTATAAGGCAGGACTACGCAAGGCAGGGGTAAAGCCACCTGTAGTAGAGGCAAAGCCTGTAAAGGCGTCGAGAGAGTATCGAAAGGTGCCTGAGGGAAGGCTTCTTGCAAGATTAGGACTTGGAAGCTACGAGAGTGAAGCATTGTTGGATGATAGTATTCGTTTGGCATCAGAGGTTAAGATACTACTTTCACAGCATATTGGTGCACCAGCAAAGGCTGTTGTACAAGTAGGCGATAGGGTAGCTGAAGGAGATGTAGTTGGCGCAGCCGTTGAGGGGTTATCGGTTGCAATTCATGCGTCTATTGCGGGAATAGTGAAAGAAGTAACAAAAGACTATATTATCATTGTGTCATAAAGGAATCATCATGTATAATGATTATGTAAACATAAAGTTAAGAAATGAGGAACGACATGAGCAAGGCCATTGGAATGATTGAATTTAAAACAGTAGCAGCGGGTATCACTGCCGCAGACCAGATGGTAAAAACTGCAAATGTAGAGATTATAGAGGCGCAGACGGTATGTCCGGGCAAGTATATTGCATTGATTTCCGGAGATTTGAGTGCAGTGAAGGCAGCGGTGGAGCGCGCAGAACTGACAAGACCTGACGAATTGATTGACAGCTTTGTCTTAGGTAATCCTGATGAGTCGATTTTTCCGGCTATTTATGGAAGCAGTCAGATTGATGAGGTGAACGCACTGGGTATCTTAGAGACCTATGATGCAGCATCTATTATTGTGGCAGCAGATATTGCAGCTAAGACAGCGATTGTGAAGCTGATTGAGCTTCGTATTGCGAAGGGAATGTGTGGTAAGTCGTATATGCTGATTACGGGTGAAGTAGCAGCTTGTGAAGCGGCAATCGAGAAGGCAAAGGCATCTGTTGGCGAGAAGGGCATGTATTTGGATTCTTCGGTCATTGCACATCCTGATGCGCAGATTTGTAAAAGTATATTGTAGAGGATAAGGGGTTATGCTGGCAGTTGAAAGAAAAAATCTGATATTGGAGCGCTTGCAGGAGCAGAAGAGAGTTGTGGTAAGCGAGCTTAGTGAGCTGTTTGATGTATCGGAAGAGACAATTAGACGTGATTTGGATAAATTAGAGAAGGAAGGCTTTGCCAGTAAGACCTACGGTGGAGCTGTTCTTGTAGAGAATAATAATACGGATATGCCCTTTAGTGTTCGCCAGAAGAGGAATATTGAGGGTAAGAAGATTATTGCAGACCTGATAGAGAACCTGATACAGGATGGAGACCATATTGTGGTTGACCCTAGTACAACAGCTGTTTTTATTGTGAATGCATTGAAGAGTAAGAAGGATTTGACGGTGGTTACCAATTCCATAGAGGTGCTTGTGGAGCTATCGGATGTATCGGGCTGGGATGTGATTTCCACAGGAGGTACATTAAAGGAGAATTACCTTGCACTGGTAGGACCTAAGGCATTGGAGGGAATTCATTCTTTTAATTCTGATAAGGTGATTCTTTCATGTAAGGGAATTGATATGACAAAAGGGATTACTGATGCCAACGAGATGTTCTCACAGGTGAAAAAGGCGATGCTTAGTTCAGCAAAGCAGAAAATATTGGCTGTAGACAGTACTAAGTTTGAACAGGTAGCATTTTCCAAGATATGCGATGTAACGGATTTGGATATGGTAGTAACAGATAAGAGACCGGCTGATGCATGGCTGGAGTATTTCAAGGACAAAGGAATTGCTTGTCTGTATGGCAAATGATTTGGAGGCACAAACGATGACGAGAGTAATTGCATTTGCGAATAATAAAGGTGGTAGTGGAAAGACTACCACCTGTGCTAATATAGGATATTCACTTTCTTCATTGGGAAGAAAGGTGCTTTTGATAGACGGAGATATGCAGTTAAATTTATCTCTGTCATTTTTTGATGAGGATAAGGTATTAGAACTGGCGGCAGGTGAGAAGAACCTGTATTACGGTATCAAGAAGCAGGAGGATTTGTCTGATTATATTATCAGGACACCTTATGACAACCTGGATTTGATTCCGTCTTCTATGCTGATGAGCGGTATGGAGTATGAGCTGTTTACCAAATGGCAGAGAGAGATGATTCTGAAAAATGGGTTGAAGAAAATCAAGGCATCAGAAGAGTATGATTACATTTTGATAGATGCACCACCAACACTGGGCGGCTGGGTAATGAATATCCTGTGTGCATCGGATTACGTGATTATGCCTGTGGAGGCAAGCCCGTGGGGATTGTTTGGTGTTGCCAATATGTTTGAGTTTTTAGAGGATGTGCGTAAGATTCATGAGGATTTGCAGCTTTTGGGTATTGCGATTACCAAAGTAGATGCCAGAAAGAATTATTATAAGCAGACCTGTGATATTCTGCGTGGTACAGAGGGGGTACATGTCTTTGAGCAGATTATCAGAGTAGATAGTGAAGTGGAGTGGGCGCAGGATAATAGTAAGCCTATTTCAGTACATAAGAAGAGTGCCAGAAGTGCAGGCGAGTATATGGCATTGGCAAAGGAGATTGATGAGAGATGGCAGTAGGAGCAGGAAGTATCAGAAGAGCCGCAAAGGCAAATGTTGAGTCAGTAAATAAGGTAGAAGTGAAGGAAGCAGAGGCAGCAAAGGTTGTGGAAGAAAAGTCGGTGGAAGCAAAGAAAGCAAGTGCTGCGAAGAAAGCACCTGTAAAGAAAACTGCAGCGACTAAGAAGACAACGGTTACCAAGAAGCCCTTAGAGAAGGAAGCTGTTATGGAAGAGCAGGCAGTAAATCAAGTGTGCCATATTACAGAGGAATTACCAATTTATTTGTTGTAAAGCTTGTGGTAGAATTATGTAAACAAGGGAGTAAAAGTAAGCGCTATATGGCGCTTATTTTCATGGAGGCAAATATGGAAGCACGCAATATCGGAAGAGCAATATTAGGTTTTTTGATTTCTTTTTTCGTAGTATGTTTATTGATTGGTAATGGTATTTTGATTGGCCTGAAAACCACGGTTTTAAGGGGTTCTGATGTAATGGATCTTTTAGAAAATACCAATGCTTTTGATGTGGTATCGCAACTTATGATGACGGAACTGGACTCGGAGATGGAAGATGAGCCGGTATTAAAGTCAGTTATGGAAACAGTTTTTTCGGAGGAGTTGATAAGAGAGGTTGCTTCTGATGTAGTATGTGCACTGGCGACTGGTGAAGATGTGGATTTAACCGGAGTGGCGAAAAAGTGTCTGATAACAGTGAAAGCTACTTATGAGGATATGATAGACACGGTGTTTGACGAAGTAGGTGCCAAGGGTGAGATTTCTCTGGATGAGCTTATGCAGAATGAACTGTTGCAAGTTTATGAGCGTGAGTTTGGAAGAGAGTTTACACCTATCTTGAGAAAGTATATAAGAAGCACATATGGCGATAGTGTGATTCGAATAGATGAGGATGAGTTAGAGAATCTCAAAAGTAAGACTAAGACGGCATTGAGAGAGGAATTGTTTCCTGAAATAGAGAATGTAGTAGATGCTTATATGGTATATATTAATAAAACTGTAAATCAAGAGCTTCAGGTCATAAATGATGAATGTGATGCTAATCACTATTGCTATTTTTACATTGATTTTAGTTCTTTTAGTTGTGGCGGAACCGTTGCTGGTATATCGTAATGCACCGAGCAGAGGAATTAGAAATATTGGAGTATCTGCTATTATTGCAGGATTGGTGGTTGCAATGGTAGGAGCGGTGGCGTCGATAGCAAACAGCTTCATTATTGGTATGGTAGGTGTAGCAGGTATGACACAGGATGCTATTATGGACATTCTCATGGATTTTATGAAGAATATTTTGGATAGTCTTGCCTGGGGATTCATATTGATTGCAGTTGTATACTTTGTGGGAGCAGTGGTATGTCTGATCTTATCAGCAAGAAGGAATAATATTAAGAAGGTTTAATAATATAATATCAAAATGCCAAAAGTGATGTCCGAGATTTGACTTTGGTCGAATCTCGGACATCACTTTTGTTTTGATGAATATGCAATTAAATTGAATTTACATGAGTTAATGTTTAGTTTTCCCGACTGTTTAAGGATTTTAGTGTTTCTAGTCGGGGAAGATTCGTACATTTTCCCGACTGTTTGAGGATTTTAGTGTTTCTAGTCGGGGAGGATTCTTGCTTTTTCCCGACTGCTCAAGCGTTTTAAGGGTTCCAGTCGGGTTTGTATTGAGTATTTCCCCGACTGTTCAAGCACTTTTAATGCTCCAGTCGGAAAACAGGTTCTATGATGACTAAATCCAGTACATCAAGCTTTGCTTGGATGATATGAAAAGAACAGGGCAGAGTGCCGCAAGTGCTTGCCAAACCAGAATAAAAGAGAACTTAACAAAAATTTTGACTTGCCATAAATAATTAATGATGAATTGGGGAGACTATGAATATTCATTGAAATTATTGAAAAAGGTGGGGAAGTATATGGATGGAATTAATGATAATTTGGCTATAACGAATGGATTAGGATTTGGAGTTGCGATAGGTGCAGCACAAATAGAAAGCGGATTGAAGAACCATGGGAAAATGACAGAGTATGAGAAGGAACAGATGCTTGCACAGCAGAACCGAGTTATGGACCAAGAGGAGAAGGAACGTTTCATGCAGCGTTTAGAAGATGGAACGTATTAATATGAATTAACAGTTAAAATCTAAAATAAATAGTTTATATAATTTGCGCAATCATAATTATTGTTGCGCAAATTATATATTGAACACAGAAATAAATTAAATGCACAAAAAATACAAAGAATGACACAAAAAACTCAAAAAATGGCATATATGAATTTACATAATAGATTACAATAAATTTGTAAAAAGGATGCTCTTGTTTTAGGATGAATTGTTATTAATTTAACAAAAACAGGACAAAAACAACACGTTAATTGGTACCTGTGCTTAAGCAATTATATGCATTAAAGAGATTGGGTACGGAAAGGAAGGTATTCATATGTTACAAAAAGCAAGTTTCAGAAAGAAGCTGAAACGTATGGCGTGTTGTGTAATGGGGATAGCTGTTATGGCTGCATCGCTTACGATGGGGGGAAATGTAAGCACTATGCAGACTATTGAGGCAGCAAGTACAACAGCTGTTGAGTATTTAAATCGTGGAGTTTCTGCGTTCTCAACAGGTTCAGGTATGCTTGTCAGCTGGAGATATCTGGCAAGTGATTCAACAAGTACAGTATTTAGACTGTACAGAAATAATACACTGATTTATACCAGTAATGCAGGAGATGCCACCTGTTATTTAGATACAGCAGGTAGCAGTTCTAGTAGCTACAAGGTAGAAACAGTAGTAAATGGTTCGGTAATCTCAACAGATTCACCGGTGATTCAGTCAGGCTCATCTTATAAGCAATTGAATTTAAGTCGTCCTGGCTCAAGCTACACACCAAATGATTGTTCAGTAGGTGATGTAGATGGAGATGGAACCTATGAGATTTTCTTAAAATGGGACCCATCAAATTCAAAGGATAATTCGCAGTCAGGAACAACCAGCAATGTGTATATTGATTGTTATAAGTTGGATGGTACCAGACTTTGGAGAATTGATTTAGGTAAAAATATTCGTGCAGGTGCACACTATACTCAGTTTTTAGTAGCTGACTTCGATGGTGACGGTAAGGCAGAAATGACCTGTAAGACAGCGGATGGAACAGTAGACGGACAGGGAAATGTGATTGGTGATTCGTCAGCGGATTACCGCAATTCTAAGGGATACATATTATCAGGTCCTGAGTATTATAGCTTGTTTGATGGTGCTACAGGTAAGGTACTGGATACAGTAGATTATGAGCCGGCTCGTGGTACGGTAAGCAGCTGGGGAGATTCTTACGGTAACCGTGTAGATCGTTTCTTAGGTGCTGTATGCTATTTTGACTCCGATACGCCGACTGCTGTAACTGTTCGTGGATACTATACTCGTATGACAGCATGTGCATATGATGTAGAAAATGATCAGCTTGTAAAACGTTGGTACTTTGATTCTAATAATTCAGGGTGTTCAGCAGCAAAAGGAAATGGTAATCATAACTGTATGCCTGCGGATGTAGATGGGGATGGTAAGCAAGAGTTAATTCTTGGCTCGACCTGCCTTGATGATGACGGAAGTATTCTTTGGTGCAACAAACTGGGACATGGAGATGCTATGCATCTTGGAGATTTCCTTCCAAATCGCTCTGGATTAGAGCTTTGGGTTTGCCACGAGGTAAGTCCATATGGAACCACATTGGTAGATGCAAAAACAGGAAGTGTTATTTTCAGAAAGACAGCTTCATCAGATACAGGAAGATGTTGTGCAGATAATATTTGGTCAGGAAATGATGGTGCTGAATTCTGGGGAAATGGATATGATATTTTAAATGGTTCAGGAACGACCTTGTATTCTAATAGACCGGCAATTAATTTCCTATGCTATTGGGATGGAGATTTGGAAAGAGAAATTTTAGATGGCAATAGTATCATGAAGTATCAGGGAAGCAGCGGGTCAAAGACTTTGGTACAGGATAGCAGTTGTACATCTTGTAATTCAACAAAGGCAACACCTTGTCTCTCAGCAGATATCTTCGGTGATTGGAGAGAAGAGGTTATTTGGCCAACAAGTGATGGAACAGCAATCAGAATTTATGCAACAACCTATGATACCGATTATCGTATCACAACTTTGATGCATGATCCACAGTATCGTAATCAGGTGGCAGGACAGAATATTGCATATAACCAGCCGCCTCATGCAAGCTTTTATCTTGGTTCTGACGAAAGCTTGCCATCAAAGCCAAGTGTAACTGTACGTGGTGCAAGTAGTTCATCTGGAAGTAGCTCAAGCACAACTACTCAGCTAGCTGCATCTGCGTTGGTAGATGGTGGCTATTACATGATTCAGAATGTAAATAGTGGACTTTACATGGAAGTAGAAGGTGGTACAGCAGCTAATAGTACCAATGTTCAGCAGTGGGGAGCATATAGTGCATCTGCTCATAATGTATGGCGTGCGGAGTATGCAGGAAGCGGCTATTACAAGCTATATAGTCAGGTTGGCGATGGCAATACCTATTTATTAGATGTAACAGGTGCAAAGGCGGCAGATGGAACCAATGTAATCATTTATCAGGAATCTGGGTCAAATGCACAGCAGTTTAAGTTTGTGAAGAATAGTGATGGTTCTTATAGAATTTATACAAAGGCTTCTAGTGATGCTTCTGTTGTTGAAGTAGCAGATGCTTCAACAGGCTCAGGCGGAAATGTACAGCAGTGGACAGCCAATGGTCATGCATGTCAGAACTGGTACTTAACGCAGGTAGATTATCAGGTAGAAGAGGAATCTTCAGAGGCTGCATCTTCAGAAGAATCTTCAGAGGTTGAATCCTCAGAGGCAAGTACTTTAAAGCCAGCATCTGCACTTGAGGACGGCGCAATTTACATGATTCAGAACGTAAATAGTGGCTTATATATGGAAGTAGCAGGTGGAGCAGCAGCAAATGGCACCAATGTTCAGCAGTGGGGTGCTGATGGTGCAGCAAGTCATAATACATGGCGTGTGGAATATGCAGGAAGTGGCTATTATAAGCTTTACAGTCAAGTAGGAGATGGTAATACTTATTTACTGGATATTGCAAATGGATTAGCTACAAACGGAACTAATATCCAAATTTATTCTGATACAAGCTGTGATGCACAGCTCTTCAAATTTACAAAGAATAGTGATGGAAGCTATAAAATCTACACAAAGGTTTCAGAAGATACTTCATGTGTAGAGATTGTAAATGCTCTTACCAGCTCAGGGGCAAATGTGCAGGAGTGGGAGGATAATGGACATGCTTGCCAGAACTGGATTATCACTAAGGTGGATACGACAACAGAAGAAGAATCTTCAGAAACAGAAACAACCGAGTCTGCTTCATCAGCTGTATTGTCAAAACAGAAGGTAAATACCTATACTGCACAGACAGAGTATGTGTTGAATTTGAATGATTATATTTCAGACCTTGCAGTTGGTGATGAGGTCAGAATTACAGCTGATTTTGCAGGAAATACTTATTATGGTGGTGGTTTAGGAGCGATGTCAAATGAGAATGGTAGTGCAACATGGATTTGCTCTAATTATTCTAATGATGATTCGTGCAATGCGACAGCTACCTTGGACATGACAGCTGCATATGATGGAACGAATAATGTGTATGTACAGATGTGGTGGTTTGGAAGTGGCTCTGTAGACCTTTACCTAACAATTGAGAAGTTAAATTAAATAACATAAAGCAGCAATTTCGTCAGGAGAAGCGAAAGCTGATATACTCTCTCTTGAACAGCCTTGGACAAAATGTCTGGGGCTGTTTTTATTGTTAAGGCAGGCTTCATTTTAAAATAATTACTTATCAAATAATAAGAATTATAAACATGGAAATATCTTTATTTTATATACAAAAGCGAATATAATATTGCATAGAAGTGTGGAAAGGATGAATAAAATACCATGAAATTCAAAGGAATTCAGAATCGTGAAGCAGGTAAATTTATTAATCGCTATGATGTAACATACGAGTTAGAGGATAAGCAGGAGAAGGTGTATGAGATTATCAGCCGTAGGAAGGAATTGACGACATTGGAAGAGCTTCAGGGAGCTGAGCCTGATGCGGTAGTAGTGATAGCTACGGATGAGACTGGTGAACAGATTTTGCTTAATAAAGAATATCGTATGGCGGTAGGCAACTGGGTTTATAATTTCCCGGCAGGCCTGATAGACGAAGGAGAGACGCCTCAGGAAAGTGCTGTAAGAGAGGTGCAGGAGGAGACAGGACTAGAGCTGTATGAAATAGATGATTTTATTGGAATCAGCTATAGTGCGGTGGGCTTTAGTAACGAAATGAATGTGTGTGTGGT
>SVFJ01000073.1 GCA_015056925.1 Lachnospiraceae bacterium
TTCTAAGAGCTGAGTTAGGCTTCTTAGGTGTTGCTGTCTTAACTGCTGTACATACTCCTCTCTTCTGTGGAGCAGATAAATCTGTAGACTTCTTCTTTAAAGAGTTGTATCCCTTCTGAAGAGCTGGTGCAGTAGACTTCTTAACTACGTCCTGACGTCCTTTTCTTACTAATTGGTTAAATGTTGGCATTCTAATTCACCTCCTGTATTTTAAATAAATGCCAAACCGGCAATCTGCATGCTTTTACACACATGCTAGATTATTATACTTTTATAACAAATCATTGTCAATATCTTTTTCAAATTCAAAAAAACTAAAATTCGTCCAAATCTCTATACTTTTTTCTTTTCACATATTATAATAGGTATATATTGATTAATTGTCACTTTTTTTCTTGTGATTTTGTATTTATTTCAGTTTATATTATCAATTTGAAAGGTGTTGAATTATATGAAAACCAAAGCATTAGCAGTTACCCTGGTTTCCATTTGTTCTTTACTCCTTATGTCCTGCTCGAAAAATGGAACCACTTCTATCGAAACTCCAACAACAGAAACTCCAATCGACAGTGTGCAGCTTAACGACGAACAGGTTGCATTTACCTCAACCACATTAACCGGGATTCGCAGCAGTGAGCCTGTATGCTTCATGCCATCGGCATCCGGCACCAAAGTATATTCCAACTCATTGGCAGCCATTGATGCATCCAATACCGGTGAGGGATATGTCATGGTAGATTATAAAGGAACAAATGGCAAAGTCAAGCTCCAGATTACAGGTCCTAATAATGTTACCTATACTTATAACCTATATTCTTACACCGGCTACGAAGCCTTCCCGCTTTCATCCGGAGATGGTAAATATAAGATTGCTGTCTATGAAAATATTACAGGCAATCAGTATTCCACAGCATTATCCGAGAATATCAATGTAACGATTACAAATGCATTCGGGCCTAATCTGTATGCAAATCAGTACGTGAATTTCACACCGGATTGCAAAACTGTTGCTCAGGGGCAGCAGCTGGCTACTAATTGTAATACGGATTTGGACGTTGTTTCAAAGATTTATAATTATGTTTCTACAAATATTACATACGACCACTACAAGGCTGCTACCGTACAAAGTGGTTATACCTCAAATGTAGATGTCATTCTCGAAAGTGGTACAGGAATCTGTCTGGATTATGCAGCAGTCATGACCAGTATGCTTCGAACCCAGTGTATCCCTACCAGACTGGAGGTTGGTTATGCAGGCACAGCTTACCACGCATGGATTAGCTGTTATATTACAGATATCGGATGGGTAAACGGTATTATCGAATTCGATGGCACCAGCTGGTCACTTATGGACCCTACCTTTGCTGCCAATTCCAGCGAAACAGCATTAAAAAATTTTATTGGCGATGGAAGTAACTATAAGACAAAATATATTTATTAAGTGTATATAATTGGGGAATTCATATGAAAAAACAAAAAAAATTAAATGATATGGAAATTGCTTTCTTTTGTGAGCAGTTAACCATTTTATTACAATCCGGTATTACTCCTTATGAGGCAATTCTTTTGCTTCATAAGGATACTGATGCCACACAGGGAAAAGAAATATTTGAGGCTATCGAAGCATCGTTAAGGGACGGCCTGTCCTTTCACGATGCTCTTTTGAGTACTCAGCTTTTTCCTGATTATCTGATTCAAATGGTCGCCTTAGGTGAGGAATCCGGTAATCTTGACATTATCATGCAACGCCTTAATGAATATTATGAGCAACAATATGCTTTATCCAAAAGCATCAAAAATGCCTTGACTTATCCTATTCTAATGGTCTGCATGATGATTTGTATTTTGGTCGTTCTTCTTACAAAGGTTCTGCCTATTTTCCATCAGGTCTTTTTGCAGCTCGGAAGCGGTCTGACAGGCATTTCCTTACAGCTGATGACTCTCGGTAATCTGATTAATTCGGCCTCTGCTTTCTTTATTATAGTGGCAGTTCTGGTTTGCATGCTGATTCTTGCTGTTAAATTTGTTCCTAAACTCAATAGCGCCTTTAAACATTTTATGCATACCAACCCACTCACTAAGAACTTTTACCTCCAAATCGCATATAGCCGCTTTGCAAGTGCCTTGGCCCTCACTGTCGCCAGTGGAATGGATACCCATCAAGGCCTGATTCTTGCTTCCAAGCTTGTGGATAACAGCTGTATGCAAAATAAATTCAAACTATGTCTGGATACTCTCCGTTCCGGTGAAAACCTTGCCCAAGCCATTACACAAGCTGATATTTTTCATGCTGTATATCAGCGCATGCTTCATATTGGATTTCGTTCAGGCAAGGTAGATAATGTACTTCGTAAAATCTCTGAACATTATGAAAATGAAACCAATCAGCGCATTCAGCATATTCTTGCTGCAATAGAGCCATCTTTGGTAATTGTTTTTTCACTTATGGTTGGACTGGTACTGATATCTGTTATGATGCCGCTTATTGGTATCATGTCAAGCATTGGATAAGGGAGGAATTCCATGAATCGTTTTCGCACACAGCACCATATATCCATACAGACAATATGGCAGTTATTTTCCATTTTACTTGTTTTAGGATTTCTGATTTTCTTTTTCAGCGGAATCAATACTGTCAGCACTACCACTAAGGAAGAACAAATCCAATCTCTGGAATCTGCCATTCACCGCAGCATGGTGCATTGCTATTCCATTGAGGGAACCTATCCGCCTAATCTCGAATATCTTGAAGAGCATTACGGACTTTTATATGATAAAGAAAACTTTTATGTAGATTATATGCCCATCGGCTCAAACATCCTGCCGGATGTCACCGTTATCGCATTGGAGTAAAAAATATGAATTTTCATAATAACAAACAACATACCATAGATATTTTATTTATGCTTTCCCTGTTCTGTGTATTCGCCATTTGCTCTGTTATCCTGATTATTTTCGGAGCAGATGTCTATCAGAATACCGTAAATAAAACAAACGAAAATTATTTAGAACGGACCTCCGTTGCCTATTTAACGGAAAAACTGCGTCAGACTGATATTTCTCAAGATATTTCTATTGTAAACGCTGACGGTATAGATATGCTGACCATAACATCTGAAATCGAAGGGCAGATGTATTGTACCCGTCTCTATGAATATGACGGTCATCTATATGAATGCTTCTCTCGCTCCGATATAATACTTTCCCCCGATGCCGGACAGGAAATATTCGAGCTTACAGGACTATCCTTTTCCTTCACAACACCGTCACTGCTGCAAATCTCTTTTCAAGACTTCAATCAAGAGAATGTCTCTTTTTATGTGGATTTGCAGACAAACAGTTTCTGACAAACAATAACAGAAAGGCATGGTTAATATTATGAAGATAAAACAATCATCCAAATCCAGTCTTTTCTTAATAGAATTGATTATTGCTATTTTTTTCTTCATCATTGCTGCCACAATTTGTATACAACTTTTTGTCAAATCCCATACCATCAGCAATAATACCGTTTCACTGAATCAATCTGTTCTTTGGACACAAAATCTGGCTGAAATTTTCACCAGCCAAAATGGTGATTATATGTTTTTGAAGGAAGTGTATTCCGATAAGGATTGTATTACGGAAACTGCATTCTCCCCTAAACAACATTTGCTTCTGTTATTTCGTGCAGACTGGACAGTCACAACCAATATTACAGATGCTTCTTACTGCGTTTTATCCTCCTATTCTGAAGATACGGACTTTCACTATCAGGACATCTATGTCATGGAGCTTGATATTACCACATTAGCTCTCGATGATATAAGCAGCCTAATTATGAATAACTCCTTAATTTCACACCAGCAAATAAAACAGTTTATTCCATACACCAAATAGAAAGGAGACTCGAGATGTCAAAGAAACCTCAATTCAAACTAAATATCGGACTCTCCTCTATTTTACTCATCTTTGTTGTGCTATGTTTGGTTTCATTTGCTGTACTTTCCCTTGTAAGTGCAAATGCTGATAATAAATTAAGTCAGAAAATGCTGGAGCGAAGCTCCACATACTATGATGCCTGCAATCAATTTGAAGAGGACTGCGCAAAGCTTTATGCTGATTTAAAGGAATGTTATACAAACAGCCAGGATGAACAAGCCTATTATGAAACGCTATCGAAAACTGAAGATACTTATTCCTATGCTTTATCCGACCTTCAAAGCTTGGAGGTCACAGTTCAATTCTTATATCCGGAAAATATGACTCAACCCCTTTTTACCGTTATCTCGCGAAGGGTTGTAACCGACGATATGATTGAATACGATACCCATTTAAATGTCATACCCTAAAAAGTGTTGCTCGGCAGCAACACTTTCTTCCACTACTTTTTGAGCACTTTCCTATTTCGCAAAAAAGCGGCTGCCTAACGGCAACCGCTTCTCTTATCACTATATCTGATTACTCTTCTGTAAATGTTACAGCCTCTTCTGTATCTGCAACAAACTCAGCATCTTCTGCTTCAAATGTCTCATCTGCTTCATATGCCTCATATGCTGCCTCTGCTGTATCCTCAAACATCATTGCCTGATTCACAACATCATCACAATCAAGCTTTACATTACGATATCTTCTTAAACCTGTACCGGCAGGGATTAACTTACCGATAATTACGTTCTCCTTAAGACCAATCAATGGGTCAACCTTACCCTTGATTGCAGCCTCTGTAAGAACTTTTGTTGTCTCCTGGAAAGAAGCTGCTGATAAGAAGGAATTGGTTGCAAGAGCTGCCTTTGTGATACCAAGGATGATATCCTTAGCCTCTGCAGGAACCTTACCCTCTGCAATTAACTTCTCATTCATCTCTTCCAAGTCAAGACGGTCAACTAATGTTCCAGGTAAGAACTCTGTATCTCCGCTTGTCTCGATACGCTTCTTCTTAAGCATCTGACGTACAATAACCTCGATGTGCTTATCAGCGATATCTACACCCTGTAAACGGTAAACTCTCTGAACCTCACGAAGGAGATAATCCTGAACAGCGTCAATCTTCTTAATCTCTAAGAGGTCATGAGGATTGATACTACCTTCTGTTAACTCGTCTCCGGCTTCAAGAACTGTACCGTCCTGAATCTTAATACGAGAACCGTAAGGAATGAGATATGTCTTCTCGTTTACACCATCTGAAACGATAACTTCACGTTTCTTTCTGGTATCCTTAATTGTAGCAGTACCACCGATTTCAGCGATGATTGCAAGTCCCTTCGGCTTTCTGGCCTCGAAAAGCTCTTCAACTCGAGGAAGACCCTGTGTGATATCATCACCGGCAACACCACCGGTATGGAATGTACGCATGGTAAGCTGTGTACCAGGCTCACCGATAGACTGTGCTGCAATAATACCAACTGCCTCGCCTACCTGAACAGGCTCACCTGTTGCCATGTTCGCACCATAACACTTAGCACAGATACCAACCTTTGACTTACAGCAAAGAACATTTCTAATCTTAACCTTCTCGATTGGCTCACCTGCTTCGTTAACACCCTTAGCCATAATCTTTGCAGCACGGCTTGGTGTAATCATATGGTTCTTCTTAACTAATACGTTACCATCTCTATCTAAGATATCATCACAAGCAAATCTACCTGTGATACGGTCCTTAAGTCCTTCAATTGTTTCCTTTCCTTCCATGAAAGCTGCAACTTCCATACCAGGAATGAAATCTCTGCCTTCACAACAGTCAATCTCACGAATAATTAACTCCTGACAAACGTCAACCATTCGACGTGTCAAGTATCCTGAGTCGGCTGTACGAAGCGCTGTATCTGACAGACCCTTACGAGCACCATGCGCAGACATGAAGTACTCCAATACGTCAAGTCCCTCACGGAAGTTAGACTTGATAGGCAACTCGATTGTACGACCTGTTGTATCAGCCATCAAACCACGCATACCTGCAAGCTGCTTAATCTGCTGGTTAGAACCACGGGCACCTGAGTCAGCCATCATAAAGATGTTGTTATACTTATCAAGACCGCTTAACAGTGTCTGTGTAAGATTATCATCTGTTTCCTTCCATGTCTCAACAACCGCTTTATAACGCTCTTCTTCTGTCATAAGACCACGTCTATAGTTCATAGTGATGCGGTCTACAGTTGCCTGAGCATCAGCCAGCATCTGTGGCTTCTCAGCAGGCACTGTCATATCAGAAATCGAAACAGTCATCGCTGCTCTTGTTGAATACTTATATCCCATAGCCTTAATGCTATCTAATACTTCTGCAGTAGTAGTAGCACCATGGATGTTAATAACCTTTTCAAGAATCTGCTTCAAGCCCTTCTTACCTACATGGAAATCAACCTCAAGCAATAATTCATTCTCCGGATTTGTACGGTCAACAAACTCAAGGTCCTGCGGAAGAATCTCATTAAAGATAAATCTTCCTAATGTAGACTCAACAATACCTGTAACCTCTTCACCAGCAGCATTCTTCTTTGTTACACGAACCTTGATTCTTGAATGTAATGTAATAACACCATTCTCATATGCAAGGATTGCTTCGTTTACATTCTTGAAGAACTTACCTTCACCAAGTGCTCCCGGTCTCTCCTGTGTCAGATAGTAAATACCAAGTACCATATCCTGTGAAGGAACTGCTACCGGACCACCGTCTGAAGGCTTTAACAGGTTGTTTGGTGAAAGGAGAAGGAATCTACACTCAGCCTGTGCCTCTACTGAAAGCGGAAGATGCACAGCCATCTGGTCTCCATCGAAGTCGGCGTTAAACGCTGTACATACCAATGGATGAAGCTTGATTGCCTTACCTTCTACAAGGATTGGCTCGAAAGCCTGAATACCAAGTCTATGAAGTGTAGGAGCACGGTTCAACATAACAGGATGCTCTCTGATAACCTCTTCCAACACATCCCATACCTGTGAATCTAACTTCTCCACTAACTTCTTAGCATGCTTAATATTCTGTGAAATCTGTCTGCTTACCAGCTCCTTCATAACGAAAGGCTTGAATAACTCGATAGCCATTTCCTTAGGAAGACCACACTGGTAAATCTTAAGCTCCGGTCCAACTACGATAACAGAACGTCCTGAGTAGTCAACTCGCTTACCAAGTAAGTTCTGACGGAAACGTCCTCCCTTACCCTTTAACATATCTGACAGAGACTTTAATGCTCTGTTACCAGGTCCTGTTACAGGACGACCACGTCTACCGTTATCAATCAAAGCATCAACAGCTTCCTGAAGCATTCTCTTCTCATTACGAACGATAATGTCAGGTGCACCCAACTCAAGAAGTCTCTTAAGACGGTTATTTCTGTTGATAATTCTTCTATATAAGTCATTCAAGTCAGAGGTAGCAAAACGGCCACCATCCAACTGAACCATAGGACGTAAATCAGGTGGAATTACAGGAACTGCATCCATAATCATCCACTCAGGCTTATTCCCTGAATTTCTAAAGGACTCTACGACTTCAAGTCTCTTAACAATCTTTGCACGCTTCTGTCCCTTAGTATTCTCATTCTTTAATTCTGCCTTTAACTCTTCGCACTCTTTCTCAAGCTCGATAGCCTGTAACAGCTCCTTAATCGCCTCAGCACCCATACCTACGCGGAACTTGTTACCGTACTTTTCTCTATTATCCTGATACTCTTTCTCAGACAATACCTGCTTATACTCAAGGTCAGTCTCCATAGGGTCTAATACGATATAAGATGCAAAATACAGAACTTTCTCTAATACTCTTGGTGTCAAATCAAGGATTAAGCCCATACGGCTTGGAATACCCTTGAAATACCAGATATGAGAAACAGGAGCAGCAAGCTCAATGTGACCCATACGCTCTCTACGAACACTGGCCTTTGTAACCTCTACGCCACAACGGTCGCAGATAACACCTTTATATCTAATCTTCTTATATTTACCACAGTGACATTCCCAGTCCTTACTAGGTCCGAAAATCTTCTCACAGAACAATCCCTCACGCTCCGGCTTAAGAGTTCTGTAATTGATTGTCTCCGGCTTAGTTACTTCACCCTTCGACCACTCTCTAATCTTCTCAGGTGATGCTAAACCGATTTTAACCGCATCAAATGTAATTGGCTGGTATGATTCATTTTTGTTCTCAGACATTTTGGCACTCCTTCCAATTTATAATTTATTGGAAATGATGATTTCTCGTTCCCAACTATACTTTAATATCATTAGTCTTCAAAAGAATCGTCTGACATGTCGAAATCGTCGTCGAAATCATCCATATCGTCATCCTCTGAAGCTACGAGTTCACCTGTGGCATCGTCGAATTCTTCCTTCTGGAAGCCATCGAGTGACTCTTTACCATAGCCGTACTTATTATCGCCTTCCATCTCAACTCTGAAGTCTGTCTCTGTATAATCAACTGACTCCATAATCTCAACTTCGTTCTGATTCTCGTCGTACACCTTGATATCAAGACCTAATGACTGTAATTCCTTAAGTAATACCTTGAATGACTCAGGAATACCAGGCTCAGGGATGTTTTCACCCTTGATAATTGCCTCATAAGTCTTAACACGACCAACAACATCATCGGACTTAACAGTAAGAATCTCCTGTAATGTGTATGATGCACCATACGCCTCAAGAGCCCATACCTCCATCTCTCCGAATCTCTGTCCACCAAACTGAGCCTTACCACCAAGTGGCTGCTGTGTTACAAGCGAGTATGGTCCTGTTGAACGAGCATGAATCTTATCATCAACAAGGTGATGGAGCTTCAAGTAGTGCATGTGACCAATTGTAACTGGACTATCAAAGTACTCACCTGTTCTACCATCTCTTAATCTAACCTTACCATCTCTTGAAATAGGAACACCCTTCCAAAGCTTTCTGTGTTCTCTATTCTCATACAGATATTCCATAACTTCAGGAAGAAGCTCTTCCTTATGCTTAGCTTCAAACTCTTCCCACTCAAGATTTACATAGTCATTTGCAAGGTCAAGAGTGTCCATAATATCAGCCTCGTTTGCTCCATCAAATACTGGTGTTGCAACGTTAAAGCCTAATGCCTTTGCAGCAAGAGAAAGGTGAATCTCAAGTACCTGTCCGATATTCATACGTGAAGGTACGCCCAGAGGATTCAATACGATATCAAGCGGACGTCCGTTTGGTAAGTATGGCATATCCTCTACCGGAAGTACACGGGAAACGACACCCTTGTTACCATGACGACCAGCCATCTTATCTCCAACTGAAATCTTTCTCTTCTGTGCAATATAAATACGAACTGCCTGATTAACACCAGGAGCAAGCTCTGTGTCACCCTTTGCTCTGGAGAATACCTTAGCATCTACAACGACACCATACTCTCCATGAGGAACCTTAAGAGAGGTATCTCTTACTTCCCTTGCCTTCTCACCAAAGATTGCACGAAGTAATCTCTCTTCTGCTGTAAGCTCTGTCTCTCCCTTAGGAGTAACCTTACCTACTAAGATATCACCGGCACGAACCTCTGCACCGATACGGATAATTCCTCTGTCATCAAGGTCCTTTAACGCATCATCACCAACACCCGGAACATCTCTTGTAATCTCTTCCGGTCCGAGCTTTGTATCACGAGCATCTGTCTCATATTCCTCAATATGGATAGATGTATATACGTCTTCCTGTACAAGTCTTTCACTTAACAGAACGGCATCCTCGTAGTTGTAACCTTCCCATGTCATGAAACCAATCAGAGGGTTCTTACCAAGAGCAAGCTCTCCACCTGCTGTAGAAGGACCGTCAGCGATAACCTGACCTGCCTCAACATGGTCACCCTTTAAGACGATAGGCTTCTGATTATAACAGTTAGACTGGTTACTTCTTACAAACTTAGATAAATGGTACTCAATATTCTCACCATCATCGCATGTCATCTTAATCAACTTAGAAGATACATAAGTAATGGTACCGGCCTTCTTAGCCACTACACAGACACCGGAGTCAACCGCTGTCTTAACCTCCATACCTGTACCTACTGCCGGTGCCTCTGTAAAGAGAAGCGGAACGGCCTGACGCTGCATGTTAGAACCCATGAGCGCACGGTTCGCATCATCGTTCTGAAGGAAAGGAATCAATGCTGTAGCCACAGAGAATACCATCTTAGGAGAAACGTCCATATAATCGAACATTGTCTTAGGATACTCCTGTGTCTCATCAAGATAACGACCTGATACAGAATTTCTTACAAAATAGCCATCTGCATCTAATGCCTCGTTAGCCTGTGCTACATGATAATTATCTTCTTCATCCGCTGTCATATAAACAACTTCTTCAGTAACACGTGGATTCATTGGGTCTGTCTTATCAATCTTACGATAAGGTGCCTCAATAAAACCATATTCATTAATTCTTGCATATGATGCAAGAGAGTTAATCAAACCGATGTTAGGACCTTCGGGTGTCTCGATAGGACACATTCTTCCGTAGTGAGAATAGTGTACGTCTCGAACCTCGAATCCGGCACGGTCTCTTGAAAGACCACCAGGTCCTAATGCAGATAAACGTCTCTTATGTGTCAACTCACCAAGAGGGTTATTCTGGTCCATAAACTGTGACAGCTGTGAAGAACCGAAGAACTCCTTAATCGCTGCCTGTACCGGCTTAATGTTAATCAATACCTGCGGAGATACATCATCTGAATCATGAGTTGTCATTCTTTCACGAACAACTCTCTCCATTCTTGATAAACCGATACGATACTGGTTCTGTAACAACTCACCAACCGCTCTGATACGTCTGTTACCCAAGTGGTCGATATCGTCACTGTTACCGAGACCATATTCTAAATGCATATTATAGTTAATAGAAGCAATAATATCTTCCTTAGTAATATGCTTAGGAATTAACTCCTGTACATTTCTCTGAATAGCATCAGCAAGCTCCTCAGGATTCTCTGAGTATTCCTCTAAAATCTGACGTAATACAGGGAAGTAAACCTGCTCTGTAATACCAAGAGACTTAGGGTCACACTCTACGAAGTTTGTAATATCTACCATCATATTAGAAAGTACCTTTACAATCTTCTCCTCTGTCTGAACCCATACAAAAGGAACAGCCGCATTCTGGATAGCATCAGCAAGTTCAGGTGTAACCTTGTCACCCTTCTGAGCCAATACTTCACCTGTAAATGGGTCTACTACATCCTCTGCCAACTCAGCAAAACGAATTCTGTTTCTTAATGCAAGCTTCTTATTGAACTTATATCTACCAACCTTAGCAAGGTCATATCTTCTAGGGTCGAAGAACATTGCTGTAATAAGATTCTCTGCACTATCTAAACTGAAAGGCTCGCCCGGACGAATCTTGCTGTATAACTCCTTCAAACCTTCCTGATAATTCTCTGATGTATCCTTTGAGAAGCTGGCATGAATCTTAGCTTCATCACCAAACAAATCAAGAATCTCTTCATTCGTACCAACACCCAATGCTCTGATGAACACTGTAATCGGCACCTTTCTTGTTCTATCTACACGCACGTAAAATACATCATTGGAATCTGTCTCATACTCCAACCATGCACCACGATTAGGGATTACTGTACTAGAGAATAATCTCTTACCGATTTTATCATGCGCGATTCCATAATAAATACCGGGTGAACGTACTAACTGGCTAACGATAACTCGCTCAGCACCATTAATTACAAATGTACCTGTCTCTGTCATCAATGGGAAATTACCCATAAAAATCTCATGCTCGCTGATTTCTTCTTTCTCCTTGTTATGGAGGCGAACCTTGATTTTGAGAGGTGCTTCGAATGTTAAATCTCTTTCTTTACACTCCTCGATTGTGTGCTTGATTTCGTCTTCCGCAAGAACGTAATCAACAAATTCCAGACTTAAATGTCCACTATAATCAGTAATCGGCGATATATCCGCAAGAGCTTCACGAAGGCCTTCTTCAAGGAACCACTTATAGGAATCCTTCTGCACTTCGATAAGGTTAGGCATTTCCAAAACCTCTTTTTGTCTTGAATAGCTCATACGCATCGTCTTACCTGCGGTAACTGGACGTATTCTGTTCTTTTCCATGACATTTCACCCCGTTCTTCATGATATAAATCTATAATATTACGCCATTTGGGCATAAAAAGAGCATATTAATACACAATAGCGCACATTACATACTAGCACAATAAGACACCAAAGTCAACACCTAAATTTGGGTTTATACAAAAGAAAAAAGGTGCCGCACATTGCGCGACACCTCAAATGGCTTATTAGTCGAATTACTTAAGAGTAACCTTTGCACCAACCTCTGCAAGCTTAGCCTTGATATCCTCAGCCTCAGCCTTAGCAGCTGCTTCCTTAAGCATCTTAGGAGCGTTATCAACTAAATCCTTAGCTTCCTTTAAGCCAAGACCTGTTACTTCACGAACAACCTTGATAACCTTAACCTTCTCAGCGCCAACCTCTGTTAACTCTACGTCGAACTCATCCTTCTCTTCAGCTGCTGCTGCAGGACCTGCTGCTGCTACAACTACACCTGCTGCTGCAGATACACCGAACTCTTCTTCACATGCTTTTACTAAATCATTTAATTCTAATACTGTTAACTCTTTAATAGCTTCAATAAATTCTGCTGTTGTTAATTTTGCCATTTTCATTTACCTCCATTTAATAATATCAATTTAATTAGTTTCATCCTTTGGATAATTACTCTGCTGTTACTTCCTCTGCTGCAGGAGCTTCCTCAGCTACTGCTTCCTCAGCTGCAGGTGCTGCTTCACATGCGCCAGCGCCACCCTTTTCTGCGATCTGATTAATAACACGAGCAAAGTTTGTAATAGGAGACTGGATACTTCCAAGGAACTTGGAAAGTAACTCTTCTCTTGAAGGGATGTTTGCGATTTCAGCAATTCCTGCTGCATCATATACAACGCCTTCTACAACACCTGCCTTAAGCTCAAGCTTAGGACACTCAGCTGAGAACTTCTTAAGAATTCTAGCCGGTGCTGTTGCATCTGTCTTGCTGATAGCGATAGCATTTGTACGCTCTAAGTAAGAAGTTAAACCTTCGAACTCTGTACCTGCAAATGCACGTGTCATCATAGTGTTCTTATAAACCTTGTAGACTACACCTGCCTCACGAAGCTGCTTACGAAGAGCTGTGTCCTGTGCAACTGTGATTCCCTGGTAATCAACGATTACTACTGATGCTGCATCCTTAATGTTTTCAGAAATCTCTGCAACGATAGGCTGCTTTAATTCGATCTTTGCCATTTTCTTACCTCCTTATAGATTCTAATGGGATAATTCCCAACCGAGACAATTACTCGTCTCATGCCGAAAGGAGCTTTCATATAAAAAACCTCCCTATACAAAGACAGAGAGGTTAAAAGTCAATTCGTAAAACTCTTTTCCTCGGTAGGCGATACGCTTACGCTTTGATAATATATAAAATAATATCTCAGCACCTACTGTCTTCGGCACGGTTTTCAAACCTTTAATATCTTATCACACACAACCGGGTGTGTCAACACTTTTATTTTGTTTTATATCAATGACCATTCTATCCAAAAAATATATACCCTTCTTCATCTATACTTACATTAGGAGAAATGTCTCGCATATGTTGAAGAAGTGCTTCTCCCTCGGCACCTTCGAGTAATCTCGTGGTTTTCTCCGTCTGAATGCACGGTATAAACCTCAAAGACTTTAATCCCTGTCCATTCAACACAACCTCCATCAAACAGGTATTCATCGTTTTAGAATTAAACCAAAAATTACCCAGACTATACACTACCGGAACTCCCTTTATCAAATCCAGCTTCTGTAACACATGAGGATGTCCTCCTATAATCAAATCAGCCCCCGCCTTGGCATAAACTTCCGACTGCGTTTCCTGCCACCAGTCAATTTCCTCTTGGTTTTCTGTCCCCCAATGTATATACAAAATAACATAGTCACTTTCCTGTTTGGCTTCCTCCAATACCTTTACCAGATTCTCCTCATCCATGCAGCGAAACACACCGGCATCATTTTCCGTTGCCCCCTTGGTATCCGGCACTTGAAAACGTTCCATCTGTGTCGCACTAACAATCGCAATCTTATAATCATTGGCAACATAATACACAGGACGCATCGCTTCCTCAAGATTTCTCCCCGCCCCTACGCGAGCTATGCCGGCCCCATCCAAGGTATCCAATGTATCCAGTAAAGATATTTCTCCATAGTCATAGGCATGATTATTTGCAACAGACACGATATCCACTCCCATTTCATGCAAAACCGACACATCCTCCGGCTTGGCTCTAAAAGTAAAGCGTTTCCCCTCCAACGGTTCCCCTCTGTCCGTAAATGTGAACTCATTGTTCACCATAAACAAATCTGCGTCATGCATTTGTTCCAGTAGCTTCGGCGAAATCACTTCATCAATCCGTCTTCCTCTACGACGATACTCATACATCACCGCATACTCAGAATCCAGCAGCACATCTCCGGCAAAAAGCAATGTGATTTCCTCCGCACTTTCCGCAGCCAACTCATATACCGTCTGCCCCTTTTCCTTCGCCTTCCGCAAAAGCTGCTCTCCCCTGCTTTCCTTAGGCTCCGTCATTGCATCTTTTTCCTCAACCTCTTCTATTTCTTCTATATGAAATATATCTTCAGCCCGAATATATTCCACCGTTTCTTTCTCTTTATTCAACAATTCTCCTTCATCACGAACAAGAATCATATTCTTCTCATTTGTATCCTGCCAATAATACAAACCAATTCCGCCGGCAAGCAAAACGCAAAGCAGAACTCCCACAAATATTGAAGCCAGCTTAAACGCCCGGCGAAACACACTTCTTCTCATAAAACGCCAGTCTCCTTATCAAGCCTACACACTATTAATGTACAAAAAGACCTCGGCAAAAACCGAGGTCTATATCTCTTAGATTAGAACTTTGCAACACTAACCTTTACGCCAGGTCCCATTGTTGTTGTAAGAGTAACACTTCTTAAGTACTGTCCCTTTAATGCTGATGGCTTAGCCTTAACAATAGCATCCATTAAAGCACCGAAGTTCTGTGCTAACTGCTCCTCTGAGAAAGAAGCCTTTCCGATTGGGCAGTGGATAATGTTTGTCTTATCAAGTCTGTACTCAATCTTACCAGCCTTGATATCGTTAATAGCCTTAGTAACATCCATAGTTACTGTACCAGCCTTAGGGTTTGGCATTAATCCCTTAGGTCCTAAAACCTTACCAAGACGTCCTACAACACCCATCATATCAGGTGTTGCTACAACTACGTCGAAATCCAACCATCCATCATTCTGAATCTTTGGAATAAGCTCATCGCCACCAACGTAATCTGCACCAGCTGCCTCAGCCTCTGCTACCTTATCACCCTTAGCGAATACTAAAACCTTAACAGTCTTACCTGTACCATTAGGAAGAACTACAGCACCACGAATCTGCTGCTCAGCGTGACGTCCGTCACAGCCTGTTCTAATGTGTACTTCTACAGTCTCATCAAATTTTGCAGTAGCTGTCTTCTTTACTAAAGAGATAGCTTCTTCTGTCTCATAAAAAGTTGCGCGATCAATTAACTTCGCGGATTCTACATATTTCTTTCCGTGTTTCATCTTCTATTACCTCCGCTTACTCTTCTACTACGATACCCATACTTCTAGCTGTACCTGCAATCATGCTCATAGCAGCCTCAAGGCTACCAGCATTCAAGTCAGGCATCTTCAACTCAGCGATTTCCTGAATCTTAGCCTTAGAAATAGTTGCTACCTTTGTCTTGTTAGGTGCAGCTGATGCAGTCTTAAGATTGCATGCCTTCTTTAACAAAACTGCTGCAGGAGGAGTCTTTGTAATAAAGCTGAAACTTCTATCTGCATAAACTGTGATAACTACAGGAATGATCATACCTTCCTGGTCTGCTGTTCTTGCGTTAAACTGTTTTGTAAACTCTACAATGTTTACACCATGCTGTCCAAGTGCTGGACCAACTGGTG
>SVFJ01000074.1 GCA_015056925.1 Lachnospiraceae bacterium
TCTCATTAAATGGTGTTACAACTTGTTTCAATCTCCAACCCTGTTCAGCTTCAGCTATAATTACTCTTTTGCATTATTCTCTGCAAACTAAAAGTCTCGCATACTTTGCTAAATTTGAATTTAGTTGAACCATGCACAGATGGACCGAATTGACTGCTGGGAGCTTGCTCACAGACAGGCATATTCGTGTTCAGATGTATACGGCGAAGCCGTACATGAGGAAGTAGCCCGCAAGGGCAGATTCCGAATGTAGCATGGCGGGGTTTATCACTATTGTTTAGAGAATTATGTATATTGGGTGTACCACAGTGAATTCTTGCTTTCCTGTACACCACTTTTGCTGAAATACAAGCACCCCCATCTCACTTTCTTATAACCACACGTCTCTCAAGCCAAACTACTTAGTCACAGGTATCTTCAAAAACTTCTCGTAAAAACTTTTCCGTGTAAACTCATTTCCAAATAATGCAAACAACTCCTTCTCATTATTTTCTCCCAAACCAACATATTGCTGTAAAAAAATCTTTGTCAAATACAAATAATTCCCTTGTATTAATCGATAGTAATCACTTTCCAAGAGGCTGTCTATCATCCTAATAGTTTACTCATAAGTTGATGTTTCTTCATAAAAGGTTCGAATAAGCGGGAGCGTTTTATAAAAAGCATCCGTATGCTGTTTCACTTTCTTTTTCATTGACTCCTCATAATCTGCAATGTCAATAGTACATCTATCAAAAAACATATCTTGACTTTTCTTAAACCGTTCATCTTCCTTGTTATGATTCTCAAAAGCATTCTCAAAAAAATGTGGAAAAATAGACTTGTCAGTTCTCACATATACAGCTTTTCCACCTACCATTTTCGGAACAAAGTCATAGTTCCATCCCCATTTAAAACAACCACCCAAGTCAGTCGGCTGGAATAAGCTCAATACCCTGCGTCGATGTTCACTGTAATCATCAGCCCAAATACGATTACCAAGATAGCGCATACCAAGTTCTTTTTCAATCAAAGGAGAAAACACTTCGTTCAGTAAAATATTCCACCCAGCAGCCATAAGTTCTCGTATGGAGTGTTGCGCTTCATACTCTGGCATCCAAAAACTAATTAAGTATTCCTTATATTTTTCGAAATCCATAACTTTCTCCATTCTGCATCATCAGTATTTCAGTAAACAATTACTTCTTATCTGTCCCTTAATTTCCTTTAAACTCTTTTTCTATGTAACAATGCTCTTGCTTACCAACCAAATGATTTCCTTCAAAATCTAATTCAATAATATATGGCATCCAATCTATAATTCGTAGAAAATCATCACACCCAAAACTATTATCATAAATTGTCTCTCCAATCTTCCCTATCTACATCATGTCTCCCGTAAAATCTCCTATTTTACCAAGTAATTCTCCAATACTATGATACATTCCCGAATAAATAACAGGCTCTAGTTTTGTAAGATTTACATCAAAAGTGTCCGTGCATTCAAACTGTTCATCAATTTGAATATTCTTTATTCTACAGAAAAAGGTTGTGGACTCTCCTATTTCAACAGATTGAACTACCTCACACTCATAGATCCATCGACTCGCATCCAGAATAGGAACATCTACAACATCCCCTCTGCCAACAGCATACGATATTTCATCTTTCTTCCCGTCTTTTGCATGATGTGTGCCAAAATAGTCCATAAGCTTAAGCATATCCGTGCTAACAAGATTAACGCTTAAAACGCCTGTTCTAATCACATTTTGCTTGGTTCTTTTTGTACCAAACATGCTGATAGTTAATAAATATTCGCTCTCTTTCTCATTTGTAACGCTAACCCATGTAATCGGTGCAAAATTATATGTTCCATCTTCATTGTTAGTGCCAATAATAAAAGCTGGTTGAACACACATAGAAAAATGAGTTCCTACAGATTTTCGTTTTACTGTTTTCATTTGTTTTCACCTCATTTACAAAATCCGCCCGAATTTCTATACCATTTTGGTACTGTATTTTTCATTCCATCATACCAATCCAAAACGTCCTTAGCCAAGTTTATCATCACATCAATCTCCTTTTGTCCAAAAGGAATTGCCCATGGTAAGGAAGATAAAGTATTACTTGAAATGTACAGAGCTAACAAATCCCAAAATAACTGGGGAACATTACAGTCAAAATATCCATCAACCATACCTGTTGCAAATAGTGGGGCTGATTGCGCACACCAGACAATACGATTAAACTCCTCCCATGGGTCGCCATATTCATTTCTATTAAAATCTATAATCACAAGTTTCCCATTGCTCTCAATCATCATGTTACCGATATGATAATCACCATGCTGATAGGTCATCGGACGATGCTTTAATAAATGACGATGCTCCTCTATGTATGTAATAAAAGCATCTCCACCTTCGTATTTCAAAGGACAGTTATTATAATTTTCTATCTTACGATTCATCTTTTGATTAAAAAAGTCTTCCCAATTTCCAATTCCTTCTGGTGCGACAATTGAATGCAATTTCTTTAAAATTTCACCTGCTTCATACCCATATTCATATACTTGCTTATCTGAGAGATTAACTATTGCTTCTTCTGCATCTTTTCCATCTATCCAGCTTTGTAAAGAATACACGCCCTCGTCACAGGTGCCAAATTCAATAGGTTGACACATCGAAATTCCTAACGCCGACACCATTTCCATATTTTCATATTCTGCCTTCTTATTCTCATACTGCTCTATTGGCGATATTCGAAGCAAAAATGCCTGTCCGCTTTTATCAACAACTTTGTATTTCTTTTCATTAGACCAACCCTTTTCAATTTTAATTACTTCTGCAAAATCCTCTATTTTCATACCTTCCCCATCTTGAACACCATAAAATCAATTTTCCCAATTCTTAAAAACTGGAATTTAAGAATTCAAATATCCTTGAACATACTCCAACGGAACATTCATTCTTTCAGCAACTTGTTCTTCTGTCATTCCTGAATCTTTAAATCTCTTAACAACCATTTCCATATCTTCACCAACTTCTATGATATGATAATCTGGGTCATAAAAACGTATTACACGTTGTCCCCAACTATGTTCTACAATATCATGTACATATTCGATATCGAATTTTTTCAAATGGTCTAAGAACTTATCCATTTCTTTTTCTTCAAAAACTAATTCAACTGCATTATTATGTAGATTTACATCCTTATTTTCAATGAAATAACGCCAAGTATCCATTCTTTGAAGTGCAAATCCTCCAGTCAATGTAACATTAGCCCCCAAATCAGAAATAACATTTAAACCTAAGACATCATGATAAAATCTTTTACTAATTTCCATATTTACAACAGAAATAAGTGTACTGACATATTTCATAGTTCTTACCTCCACAATTTCTACCTTTCATCAATCCACTCGATAATATCCACAAATCTTTCTTCTGTCATCGCATGACCGCCTGTATATCTCTTATGACAAAGATTATGCATCGCCCCATATGCCGTGAAAGTCGGACTTGCTTTTTCAACAATATATGGCGCGTCCTTTGAATACTTATCATCTTCAGCAGAAACAATAAGCAATCGTCTCGGTGCAATACACGACACCAAATCATAGATATCATATTTGCCATGAAAATTAGGGATTACACTTGCCATCTCAATGCCTACATCATTTCGCATACGATTTTCATAAGTACAGGCACTGCCACTTGCACAACTAAAGGTAATCCTTTCGTCTAATGCTGCCAGAAATAAAACTGTATTACCACCATATGAATGTCCTAATGTGCCGATTCTTTTCTTATCGACAAATTGAAGATTCGACAACAAAGTAATCCCGCTAATTGCATCATTTAACACTCTTTTCATCAGATAGTCGCCTGTTAATATCCCATAACACATCTCGTTAAAGTGCTGCCAAAAATCGAACCCTTCAACAGAGGTGTCTTTTCGTCTTTGCTCAAAGCATATGGAATCAGGAGCTAATACAACAAATCCTCGTTTCGCCAATTCCGGTCCAAATGCCTGTAGCGGATTCCCTGCCAAACCACACACTTCACTCTTTCCCAAATGATGCTCTCTGTTATGCTGATGATTAATGAGAATAGCAGGATTATTATCAAGCACATCCGGAAGCAACAAGAATGCTTTGACTTTATCCTTGCCAGAATCATACTCGATTAACTGTCTTGTGTAGCCATCTTCCTCGGTGGATTCCAGCACTTGATAATCCACACAAGAGTTAAGACTTGAAACTTTAATTCCTATTGTGTCTGCTATGTCATTTCTCAGCTTTTCCATGTTGTCCACCTCCATAGAATCCAAAACTCTTCTTTTTATTACTTATCTTTGATTACAATTTCCCCGTCATCCCGACTGATTCCGCCTTTTACTTTTTCTAGTCGGGATATTTCTCACTTTTTTCCCGACCATTTAAGCACTTTTCTCTACCCAGTCGGGGCACTTTACACCTTCTGCCCCGACTGGTTCATCATATTTCTCTCTCCAGTCGGAAAATACTTCACTTTTTTCCCGACTAATTCAGCATATCAAGCTATCAAGTCGGTATAACATTACTATATCGCCACGCTTGTTCTTTAATCCTGAACCTTTAGCTTCATGTAAAATCTAATTCCACGGCAATCCATCATCCTCCAGCATCTGCGCCGTAAGAAGCATACTCTCCACATCTTCGTTCAGTGCGTTCTCATCTGCTGCGCCAGCCATAAGAGATGCCCAGTACGCATCTTCCTCTGAAGCTGGGCTTGTCTGTTTCACAGATGATTCATCTCCTTCCAACAAATCCTTCATCATCACATCAACGTCTATATAAGACTTACCCTTATCAGGATTTGCCTTCATCTGTTCTACTTCCTCTATCGCCTCTTTCGTCTCCTGATTTGGTATCTCCACCGCACCACCGTCAAGCCAAGGTGTTGCACTTGATTCCTGCTGAGTCGGTGTCTCGCCAGGATTATCAAAATCAAAGCTGATACGCTCGTCCTCATATTTTAAGCAAGTATCAAACACATTGCCTGCCTTTGAGGTAAAGCCAACAATCTTATTCTTCGTCTTACCTGTCTCGAACAACTCCTGCATAATCTCCTCTGAAATCGGCACCTGCGCCACTGTGTGACCAATTCTAAAGCCACACTGGAAATTACACTCATAGTACCACTGGCTCTTGAATAGTTTCTTTTCCTTGCATCTTGGACACATCAGATTTGTCTCCTCAGGCTTTGCCCTCTCCGGGAAATCAAATACAATCTGTCCTTCCTCTGTAAGCTTTAATGGTGCATCAAACTTAGTTCCAGACTTAGACAGGAATCCTGTAATTACATCTGTCTTCTTAGTAGTCAAAAGCTGCTTTACCTGACTGTCATTGAGCTTCACGCCACTAATCTTACCAATCGAGAATCGACAGCTCTTGCTCTCATCATCCTTATTGTAATTAGAGCAACCATAACCAAACATCGTCTTTACAATATCGCCCTTACAAAGCGGACACTGTACATCCTTAAGCTTTGGCTGTTCCAAGTCATCAAAATCGAACTTTAAACCAGTTACCTTTCCCTCTTCATTCTTACTTAAGGCAATTCTTGCATCAAACTTCTTGCCAGCTTTTGACTTAAATCCTCGAATCGTAGATGTTCTGCCTGCTGTCAACAGCTCCTTAACCTGTGCTTCTGTAATATCCTTGCCAGCCATCTTACCTATTGAAAAACGACAACTATTCTCATCATCCTTATCATACTTGGCACACCCAAAGCCAAACGGTGTCGGTACAATATCACCACCACATAATGGGCAAACGACATCCTTTACCTTCTTAGATTCTACATGCTCAAAATCAAACTTAACAATATGCTTTCCATTCTCATCTTTTTCAAGCATCAGACAGGCATCGAACTTTTTGCCGCTCTTGCCCTCAAAGCCACGAATGGTTGGAGAAATCTTATTTGTCAAAAGTTCCTTTACCTGTGCTGCATTTATTTCCTTGTTAGCAATCTTACCAATAGAAAAACGACAGCTCTCCGGATTCTGCGAATTATAGTTTGCACACCCATAGCCAAAAGGCGTCTTTACAATCTCACCACCACAATCAGGACAAACGACATCCTTTATCTTCTGCGCCTCTACTTTATCAAAATCAAACTTTACAATATGCTTTCCGTTCTCATCCTGGTCAAGTACTAAGCAAGCATCGAACTTCTTACCACTCTTACCTTCAAAGCCCCTAATCGTAGAGGTAATTCTGTTTATCAAAAGTTCCTTTACCTGTGTAGCTCCAATCTCCTTGCCCGCTATCTTACCAATAGAAAAACGACAGCTCTCTGGATTCTGCGAATTATAATTAGCACATCCAAAGCCAAATGGCGTCTTTACGATCTCACCACCACAATCAGGACAGACTACGTCCTTTATCTTCTGAGCTTCCACATTGTCAAAGTCAAATTTAATGACATGTTTGTCATTTCCTCCCTTTTCTAACAAAAGACATGCATCAAATCGCTTACCGCTCTTACCCTTAAAACCACGAATCGTCTCTGTCTTATAATTCGTCAAAAGTTCCTTAACTTGACTTACATTCAACTCCTTATCAGCAATCTTTCCAATAAAGAATCGACAACTCTCAGGATTAGAAGCATCGTAGCCCGTACAACTATAATTCGTACCTCTTGCAACAATCGCACTGCCACAATCAGGACAAACTACATCTTCCAGAATCTGCGGTTGGTTCTGAGAGAAGTCAAACATAAACTGTAGCTTGCCATCTTCATCTCTCTGCATCACAAGTGCGGCTTGGAATTTCTTCTTGTTCTTGCCCACAAAACCACTTAATACTTCCGTACGTCCCTGTGTCAAAAGAGCAACACATTCTTCTTCACTCAAATCCCTATTCGCAACACTACCAATTACAAAACGGCAACCCGAACCGTCCTTCTGATAGTTAGAACATCCGTAGCCAAATGGTGTCGTAATAATATCTCCACCACACATAGGACATACTGCACCAATCTTTTTACGGGCACCAAGACCTCTTCCACCTTTGCCTGTGAACTGACTAATCTGTGCCGCAATCGGCTGTGTCAGGTCATGGTCGCGAATCTGTATCGTTTCCCTACGAATAAAGTCCTCCAGCTTGGCACGATACTCCTTCATATCTACCGTTCCATTAGTAATACCATCCAAACCCTTTTCCCATGACGCTGTCATCTTCGGATTCAAAAGGGCAGGAACTGTCATCGCCACAACCTCATACACCATCTCGCCAAAGCTCTCCGGTGTAATAATTTGTGTCCTCTTATTCAAATTCAGATAACCGATACGAATGAGCTTCTTAATAATCTCCGCTCTGGTTGCACTGGTTCCAATTCCTGAACCTTTAATCTGCGCTCTGAGCTCCTCATCCTCAATCAGCTGTCCTGCATTCTCCATAGCAAGAATCATAGAACCCGAGGTATAACGCTTTGGTGGCTTTGTCTGACCTTCCTTTGTTTCAAAGCCATTCACGCTTAATACATCTCCCTGATTCAAGGTCTCAGCCAAAGCTAACAACTTCTTCGCATTGTTCTTCTTTTCTTTATTAGCCGTATTCTCTTCGGCTCCATCTTCGCCCTTATTCTCATCAGAGGCTGTATTTTCCTCATCATCCGCATCCTCCAAGGTCTTTCCCATAACCTCTAGGAAACCAAGGCTCTTTAACACCTTTGCCGATGTGAATAAAGACTCCTCGCCAATACCTACTGTCATTTTCAAGGTCTGATACTCGGCTGGCGGATAGAAAATACTCAAGAATCTTCTGACAATCAAATCAAACACCTGACTCTGCAAAGGTGTTAATGTGCCAAGCTCGGTCAGCTGTCCTGTTGGAATAATGGCATAGTGATCTGTAACCTTGCTATCATCCGTATACTGAGTATTGGCAAGATTACCATAAGCACGCTGCTGCAATATCTTATCTGTAAAGGCTTGTGTTGGTGTATATCCCTTTAATTTGTTAAGATTCTTACCAATCTCCTTAGCAACTGCCGTAGTTAATACTCTGGCGTCCGTTCTAGGATAAGTAGTCAGCTTCTTCTCATACAAGTCTTGTACCACCTGCAAGGTCTCATCAGGGCTAATCTTAAAGCGCTTCGAACACTCAGCCTGTAGCTCTGCCAGGTTGAAAAGTAATGGTGCTTTTCTCTTGGAGATGCCCTTTTCAATCGACTTTATTACTGCTTCCTTACCGCTCAAAGAATCAATCAAAGCAAGAGCGTCCTCTTTTGTCTTAAAACCATTCTCCTTATAAAGTTTGAACGAATCAAAGTATTTGGAGCCTTCTACCGCCTTCCACTCTGCCTCAATATTGGCATCTGTGAAATCTCCAACTACTCTATAGAAAAATGTCTCCTTGAAATTACGAATCTCTCGCTCACGATTTACAACCATACCAAGTACACAGGTCATAACTCGTCCAATCGCGATGGCAGTGTAATTATTAGTAGCCGCTGCATCATTTAAGAGCTTTCCATACTTCACGGACATAACACGTGAGAAATTGATTCCCATGGCATAGTCTTCGATAGAACGCATAATGCCTGAAAATCCAAGATTTGCATATGCAGACATAGGCTTAGCTTCCGCTACGCCTCGTCTAATCTCTTCCTCTGTCTGCGAATCAATCCACACGCGAAGCTCCTCCATGCCATCACGCACACCACCGTAATTACGAATATTCTCCTCGATAGTTTGTCCTTCTTTTCCAGAGTCTCCCGCCCAGTAAACAGTATCAATATCTTCTCTGTGCAACAATCTATGTACCGTGTCATACTGCTGTTTCACATTCTCGATGACACCATATTTATAATTCTGCGGAAGGAATGGCAAATCCTCCAGCATCCATCGCTTATATTTACTATCATATTCCTCAGGATATACCATCTCTACCAGATGTCCTACGCACCATGTAATCACGTACTCATCATTCTCAATATAGCCGTTCTGTCTGCCCGATACCTGAAATACCTTGGCATAATCCTGTGCTACGGATGGTTTCTCCGTAATGATTAATTTCTTACCCAAATCTGTTCCCCCACTTGCTTAAAACTTAAAAGTAACCCAGGTTACCATAACTTATTACATTATACTTTATTTTTCTTGTTTTGTCTTATTTTTTCAGTCCGTATTTTTCAGAATTTCCAATCCGTGTTTTTCAGAGTTTTCAATCCGTGTTTTTCGGAAACTAAAATCATTTCGTCGTGTTATGTTTACCATTCGTATCAATCATGCTATAATACCATCACCATACACAAAGGATGTGAATTCTATGAAAAGAAATAAACGAGGTATTCTCTCGGTGCAGGCATAGTCAGACAACAGTTGCGCCGAGTATCATATATGTTGTCTGCAAACTGCACCTTTTTTATAGTTCAAAATAATAATAAAAGAGGGAAAATATATGAATCTATCAAAATACATAAATGTAAAAAGAATTGAATTTGTACTGACCTATAATTGCTCAGGAAAATGCAAACACTGCTCCGTTGCAGACCAACTTAACAGCGATACCACAAATCATCATGTCAGAATCAAAGAAGCAACCGAGACAATTAAATGGCTTGCCAAACATTACGAGGTTTCTTCTGTTATGACCTTTGGAGGTGAACCACTGTTATATCCTGAGGTTACTTGCGCAATTCATAGCACCGCTACAGATTGTGGTATTGAAGCAAGACAGATTATAACAAACGGTTATTTCTCCAAGGATATATCAAGAATACAAGAAGTAGCCAATTTAATCAGCCATTCAGGTGTAAATAATCTCATACTTTCTGTTGATGCCTTTCATCAAGAAACTATACCTGCAGAATACGTTTTTGCATTTGCCAAAGCCTTGAAGCAAAACAAAATCCCTGATTTCCGCTTACAACCTGCCTGGGTAGTATGTAAAGAACATGAAAATATATTCAATACAAAGACTAAGCAAATTCTTTCCGCATTTACTGATTTAGCACTTCCAATTTCGAAGGGTAACAATATCACTCTATCCGGAAATGCAGCAAAGTATTTAGCCAAATATTACGAATCACCTAAGCTAGATTTATCAAAAGCTTGTGGCACCGCGCCTTATACTCAGCCGCTGACAGATATCACATGCTTATCCATCGTACCAAACGGCGATGTGATGGTTTGTGCCTTTACAATCGGCAATATCTATGAGGAAAGCATTGAGACTATTGTCTCAAGATACAATCCATACGATAACGAGTATATGAACGCCCTTATAACAGGTGGTGGCTCTGCTTTGGTTGAACTAGCTTCTTCAAACGGAATTAGTGTAGATAATTCCAATTGTTACTCTGTATGTGATTTATGTCGTAAGATAGTTAAAGCAACAAATTAGTATCTAAGCAATATTTTACCCCGCCAGTGATAAAACACGGCGGGGTATTACAATCTATCCAATATTATTTTAATCCTTCCAAGGTCTTCTCTTTCCAAGCCAGCCATTCTTCTCCCAATATTCCTTTTCAATAGGGGATGAGCCCATGCCTGCCGACTGCATCATTCCCATCATCCTAAAGAAAAAACGTGTCTTTATACCCGGAATCGGCTTCTTATTGTTAGAAAGTCGCTTTGCCAGCTTTGTTATATCCGTTTGAATCTTACCCTTTTTCTTATGGCTAACCATATCCCAATTCATGGCCTGAACTGCAATCCCATAGGATATGACATAAGGTACTCCCCAGTAAAAAAGTGCTGTTTCAACATCCTTAACCGCTGTCTTTGCTCCGGCTCCTGCCGAAGTGGATATTACAACTGCCTTCTTTGTAAACATACATCCTCTTGGCCTATGTGACATCCAATATGTAAAAGTCAAATCTAGAAAGGACTTCATAGGTGCTGAGGCACGCATACAATATGTTGGTGTTGTGAAAATTAATAAATCAGCTGCTTCTACCTTATCCATAATCACTTTCTTTTCTTCAAAGAAAGGACAATTCTCATCACCCTCTATGCACTTATAACAACCAAGACAAAAATGATTCAAATCTCTTGGCAGAAAAAACTCTGTGATTTCATTATCACCTTGTATCTGATCCGCAATCATTCTCCCAATATGATATGTACTTCCTTTGTGATTCTGTCCATGTATTAAAACAATCTTCATAATCTATTCCTCCTTGTTTTTTCGAAGAAAAAATGCCAACTCTGCTTGCAGAGTTTCCACTTTATGCAGGCAGAGGAATTTTCTCCTTACACATGATATATCCTGCTAAACTGTCTGATATGCTTTTCCAAAAGCTTCAATGCCTCTTCTTCTCTCTCAGGCTGACGATCACATAGAGTCAGCAATACATACATTGGTGCATAAAACTGTAATGCCATCACGTCCGCTTCTTCTGTCTTCAATACCCCTTGGAAACACAGCATTGTAAACATCATCGATTGATAATTTAATGGCTCATCAACATATTGCTTCGTATATAACTGTGCTAATTCCGAATCGTGAAATTGCTCTATTGTTAGCATCTTACGAAACTTGCACACGTAATCATCATGCAAGAAATATGCAAACAAACTTTTTCCCATTCTTACAAGATCTTCCTCCGAAGCATCAGCAAACAAACTCGCGTCTACCGTCGCATCACTTCCATTCATATTCAAAGCACCTGCCTGCTTATCATAGGTGTTTTTCATCTCTTCAAGAATGGCCTCAAATATATCTCGCTTGCTTTTATAGTGCTTATACAGTGATGGTGCTTTTATTCCTACTGCATCTGCTATCTGCCCCACATAAACATTCCCATATCCTCTTTCTGCAAATAACGTTAGTGCAACATCCATGATTTTCTTTTTTGTACTCATTTACTCCTCCTTTGGCTAATTCTAATTAGCTAAATTATAAGCTAATTAGAATTAGCCGTCAAGATAAAAAAAGAATTACGTATCTAATAAAAATACGTAATTCTCCATTCATTTAAATACTATTAATCGTTCCTATTCTTCTCCAAACTTCTCCACATACAATCTCTTCGACTGTAAGAACACAATCAAAAACCATACGCTGCTGAGTATGGATGCCCAAACACCTATCATTAGCAAGTCAGGAATAAACAATGCAACATATGCTACAACAGCACACACAGTTCGAATCCACCATGCCTGACGCATGATATCACCTACAAGAGAAATCTTATATGTCTTCTCTATCTCTTCTACGCCCTGCACAATGCGGTAAGTTACAATAAACATCACAAGCAGAATCGCAAAATCAATCAAAGTTCCTACAAAACCAAGAATTGCATACAAACCAAGTGCATTCAAAGCATAACGAACCGCGGTCACAATAAACATCACTTTGGCAATCGGCTGAATCATCTTGAAATAACTGCTCTTATCCTCAAGCTCCTCTGCACCCTGACGGATAATATGATATCCTACAAAATCAGGCAATAAGCCCAAGACACAATTACCAACCGTAATATTAAAATCAAGCAATCCCAACAATAAACCTAATAATAACTTACCCATTTCTTACTCCTTACAATCCCATAACATCTGCATATGCTAACACGGCATTTCTAACGCACTCTTCACAAGGACAGATTACAACACCTGTGTCTCTTCCCTTCAAATCCTTACAAATCAAAGCACCGGAAAGCTCCTTAAATCTATCAGACAGCTGTCTTGCGTACATCACAGTACCTTTGCCTTCTGTTTTTAATCCGGCTATCATCGTAGCACCGATTAAGGAACCACAAGTCGCCTCCATATTCCCCATTCCTACAGCAAAACCTGCAGCAAGCTGATTCAATTCCTCCGGACTACGTCCTACCTGCTCTGCCAAGGCTGTTACAACCGCCTGACAACAATTATATCCATTTCTCTTATAATTCACTGCCTGCTCGGCAATCTGATTCTTATCCATTGTATATCACCTAACCCTTTTTCATATTCTTATCTATCGTATTATATATCAAACTAATGACAAAGCACAAGATACCACACACAAAGAAGCCTACTGCTCTCCCAAGCAGATTATCATAGCTCATATCAACCATAATCAGCTTCACAACACTGAAAATTGACAATACCAGTCCATATATTCTCAGCGACTTAAATTCCATACCAAAACCAATCATAATGCCAATAATCGCAAGGACAAAGCATGCTATACTAACAATCATATTGGCCGCATCAAAGGAAGACAGCGACACCCACAGTAATACGGTAAGCTTTAAACCAACGTAAATACCGGCATACATTTCTTCCTTTTTCCCCTGATAGCGCTTTAATAAATTACCGGAATTTGCCATAAATAGCATTCCTGCTATCAGAATACTCACCAAATGCCAAACTGCATGTTCCGTATCCACTACGAAAGCTGTAGCAACCAACATAAGCAGCGCATTTAACCCTCCAAATACCAGCTCACCTGCTCTCTCCGGCTCACCTGTGGAAAAGTTTTTCATACCAAAGGTTTTCATTGCAATCATATGCACAACAGAAAGAATCATCATTGCAGTTACATGAATCGCTTCATTCTCCCACGGAAGCAATCCTACTACTTCATAAGTATGCCACAACACAATAAAGAAACCTATATATCCATACAGCTTCACACCACAATGATATTGCTCCTTTTTCCAAAGACTCAGCACCAAGAGTAATACAAAGTACAACACTCCGACGCTGTAATGAAGCAGCGAAAAGTCCATCGTTAAGATAACAGTCATTACCATAGTCAGGCTTCCAAAATGATATGCCAAATCCTTCCGGTCATAACCATATACCAGAACAGCCGCACCAATAATAAATAATAACAACTCTTCAGCCCAGACATCCATTCCTCTCACAGCAATCCCAAGCAAAGTCATCATGGCAATCTGCATAATCCGCTTATCCATGACCTGACTATCCTTAAATTTCCACTCTGTAATACCAATCATAACCGCTGCAATCCCAAGCTTGATTACACCTACTGCAAAATCATCTTCCAGACACATTCCCATAAACTGCGTAAACACAAACAAATTGGATATCAGCAAGACACCGCCAATAACTTCTTTATCGTAATGCACCTTAAAGCATATGGTAATGGAAGCAGCAATATACAGCATCATAAGTACAGCAACAATATATGTAACCTTCTCGGCATCAAAATCATAGTTTGCTATCAAGAAAATAATCCATGCATTGATATGATTAAAAATCAAAGAAATCAAATTTCCACTAAGTTCTCTTTGATAATGCACCCACATAAAAATAAGCGAGGTAATCAAATAAAAGAACACCAAAATAACGAATTTCGTACTATCGTCCGTACTATCACATAACGCACACCCAAAAACAACCGCAATCAGTATTCCGCACTGACCAATAACCTGAAACAAAATGCTCTTCTGCCTGCTTAATATACAAACAAAAACTGCCCAGACCGCAATCAGCAGATACAATGTCACATCACCGATTGCCTTAAAATACATATTCGTCAAAAGCAACGATATGTAAATTGCGCCAATGCCACAACCACTCACTGCCAAATAGAATGGATTCTTCTTATCCTTATTCAGCTTAAGCAATCCAAAAATTGTCGCCGCAATACTTACAATATACATAACAATCATCTTAATTGTATCCGTAAGAACGGGCAATAAAAGTGTTGCAAACATAATGATACTGATGAAAATCAATACAGATGCAATTGCACCCATCCATGACTTTCCAATAACACTTTCCATATCCTTAGACTTATGGGTATTCTGAGTCTTAGCCTGTTGTATTCTTATAGGCTGCTGTACCATCTGCACATTTTCCTGCTGTACCGGCATCTTCGCCTGTACATTTTCACTCATAACAGCCCATGCCGAATCTGCCTGTTCCTGCTTCTGAGCAGTCATACCGGAAGGTACAACACTTTCTATGCGGGAGTTTTTCAACCACGCAAGCTGCTCTCCCAGATATTCAACCTCTCTTTGCATCTCTTGCAGCTTCTGATTCATCATTGCATCTGTGCTAAGATTCTTTCGCTGCTGATAGATTAAATTATTCAAATCGCCTCTATCCTTTAATATTCTGTTCTCCAAATTCAGGATATCAATTTCTGTCTGATTCATTTACTCTCTCCCAAAACCAATGGTTAAAATTATGCCAAGTGCGGTCATTTACAACAACTTTAACTTCGCACGAGTATGCATCCTCTTTCTCTTTATTTTATGAAAATAAAGAGCAGTATTTTGGTACTGCTCTTTTCTCAATCAATTTAATTATTTCGAAGAAGTTTACTTCTTTGTGATATAGCCCTGAGCCTTTAATAACTCTGCACAAAGAACTGCACCACCTGCAGCACCTCTTACAGTGTTGTGTGAAAGACCAACGAACTTCCAATCATATACATGGTCCTCACGGATACGTCCTACAGATACACCCATACCGTTCTCGTAGTTCACATCTAAGTTAACCTGAGGTCTGTTGTCTTCCTCAAGATACTGGATAAACTGCTTTGGAGCGCTAGGAAGCTGTAACTCCTGTGGAGCACCCTTGAAGTTTACTAACTTCTCGATTAACTGCTCCTTTGTAGCTTTCTTTCTAAACTTAACAAATACAGCTGCTGTATGTCCGTTTAATACAGGAACACGGATACACTGGCATGTGATTACAGGAGAAGTAGCCGGCTCGATAACGCCATCCTTAATCTCGCCCCAGATTCTAAGAGGCTCCTTCTCACTCTTCTCTTCCTCACCACCGATGTATGGGATGATGTTCTCTACCATCTCAGGCCAATCCTTGAAAGTCTTACCCGCACCTGAAATAGCCTGATATGTTGTAGCTACTACCTCGTATGGTTCGAACTCCTTCCAAGCTGTTAATACAGGAGCGTAGCTCTGGATAGAACAGTTAGGCTTAACTGCTACGAATCCTCTAGTTGTACCAAGTCTCTTCTTCTGGAAATCAATCACCTTCATGTGGTCCG
>SVFJ01000075.1 GCA_015056925.1 Lachnospiraceae bacterium
CAAGGGGCTCAAGTAGGTAAATGTTTTGCGGCTGGCGAACCTTTCGATGAGTCTTTAGACTCCAACGCAGGTAATGAGCCCTTATAGGGCGTGAGCAAACCACCGGCTAAGCCGGTGGTGCTGATTGTCCCCAAAACCGTTTCGCGAAATGTAGCGGAACACGGTTTTTGTCTAAATTGTCTATTAATTCAAGGCAATACTTATTGTATCGGGATATGCTTTGTGCTACAATTTATATAACAGTGGGAAGGTGTTGGTAGAAAGGTGAGGCGCCGGGATGTATATAGAGATTGATTTTAGTAGTGAAGAGGCTCTTTATTTACAGCTTCGGAATCAGATTATTATTGGTATAGCAACCTCACAGTTTCAAGAGGGAGATGCGTTACCGTCTGTTCGGCAGCTGGCAGACACGATTGGTATTAATATGCATACCGTGAACAAGGCATATACTGTATTGAAGCAGGAGGGCTTTGTTAAGGTAGACAGAAGAAAGGGAGCTGTTATTGCAATTGATATTGATAAGCTGCGGGCATTGGAAGAACTAAAGAGTGATTTGCGTGTGTTATTGGCAAAGAGCCGTTGCAAAAGAATTTCCAGACAGGAGATTCATGAGTTGATTGATGAGATTTATGAAAATTATGAATGATGGAGGCATAGAGAATGCAGCAATTTACAGATAAAGCACAGGCGGCTTTGGGATTGGCAGCAAAAGTAGCAAGAAATTTACACCAAAGCTATATCGGTAGTGAACATATCTTAGTTGGTCTTTTAAAGGAAAAGACGGGCGTTGCAGCAAAGGTTCTGGCAGAGAATGGTGTTAACGAAGTACAGCTGATTGATATGATAAAGGACTTGATTGCACCGGAAGGAAATGTTGCAATGAAGGAAAGAGACGGCTATTCGCCGAGAGCCCAGAGAATCTTAGAGGATAGCGGCAGACAGGCGGCTAAGTATAGAAATGATTCAATTGGAACAGAGCATATTTTGTTGGCGTTATTATTAGAGGGGGAGAATGTCGGCCTTCGTTTGTTGAATACTTTAGGCGTCAACGTACAGAAGCTTTATATGGATACTCTGATTGCTATGGGTGAGGATATCAATGCTCATAAGGATGACTTGAGTAAGGGTAAGAATGGCAAGAAGAAAAAGGAAGGTACATCTACGCTGAATCAGTATAGCAGGGATTTGACTGCTTTGGCGAAGGAAGGCAAGCTGGACCCGGTAATCGGCAGAGAGACTGAGATTATGCGCGTGGTACAGATTCTCTCAAGAAGAACTAAGAATAATCCTTGTCTGATAGGTGAGCCCGGAGTAGGTAAGACAGCGATAGCAGAGGGGCTTGCGCTTCGCATTGTTAGCGGTGAAGTACCTGATACAGTGAAGAATAAGCGAGTAGTGACTTTAGATTTGTCAGGAATGGTGGCAGGTTCTAAGTATCGTGGTGAGTTTGAGGAGCGAATTAAGAAGGTTATCAGAGAGGTTACTGAGGCTGGTAACATTTACCTCTTCTTAGATGAACTTCATACCTTGATTGGTGCCGGTGGTGCAGAGGGGGCGATTGATGCTTCTAATATTCTCAAGCCGTCATTATCCCGTGGAGAAATTCAGCTGATTGGTGCGACAACCATTTCGGAGTACCGCAAGTATATCGAGAAGGATGCGGCTTTAGAACGTCGTTTCCAGCCTGTTACAGTAGAAGAGCCGACAGAGGCAGAAGCAATTCGCATTCTTTCGGGAATTGCATATAAATATGAAGAGCATCACAAGGTGACCATTACACCTGAGGCGATTGAGGCAGCAGTGAAGCTATCCAACCGCTATATTAATGATAGAAATCTGCCGGATAAAGCAATTGATTTGATAGATGAGGCAGCGGCAGCAATTCGCTTAAGAGGAATGCATTTGCCGGAGAATCTCAAGGAAATGCAGGCAGGAATTAAGAAGTATGAGCTTCAGATAGAGCGTTCTATCCGAATGGAGGTCTTTAGTCAGGCAGCTGAGCTTAGAAGAGACCAGGAAGCATTGATTAAGAAGTATGAGAAGGCATTGGATAAGTACGAGAAGACGCAGGCAGCCAAGCAGCTTACTGTGACAGAGAATGAGATTGCAGAGGTTGTTTCTAACTGGACCAAGATACCGGTTCAGAAGCTGGCGCAGAAGGAAAGTGAAAAGCTTTTGAAGCTGGAGTCAATTCTGCATAAGCGTGTTATCGGTCAGGAAGAGTCTGTCAGTGCAGTGGCAAGGGCTATGAAGCGAGGAAGAGTTGGCTTGCAGGACCCTAACAGACCAATCGGCTCATTCTTATTCTTAGGACCGACAGGTGTAGGTAAGACGGAGCTGTCAAAAGCGCTGGCTGAGGCAATGTTTGGTTCTGAGAATGCCTTGATTCGTGTAGATATGTCAGAGTATATGGAGTCTCATTCGGTATCTAAGATGATTGGTTCGCCTCCTGGCTATGTTGGTTTTGAAGAAGGAGGTCAGTTGAGTGAGAAGGTAAGACGTAATCCATATTCGGTTGTATTATTTGATGAGGTAGAGAAGGCGCATCCGGATGTGTTTAATGTACTGCTGCAGGTGCTGGATGATGGTCATATTACAGATTCCAAGGGAAGAAAGGTAAGTTTTAAGAACACTGTTCTGATTATGACTTCCAATGCGGGAGCCAATAGAATCATTGACCCTAAGAATTTAGGCTTTATGACAAAGAAGGATGAGCAGGCAGATTATAATAAAATGAAATCGAATGTAATGGAAGAGGTCAAGCGTCTCTTTAAGCCGGAGTTCATCAACCGTATTGATGAGATTATGGTATTCCACCCACTGGGTGAGACAGAGATGAAACAGATTATTACACTTTTATCCAAGAGTCTGTGTGACAGATGTAAGAAACAGATGGATATTGACCTAACCTTTACACCTGCATTGAAGGAATATTTGGTAAAGAAATATTCAGACCCGAAGATGGGAGCAAGGCCATTGAAGAGAGCTGTACAGAATGTTGTTGAGGATGAGCTTGCAACAGCGATTCTGGAGGGCAGAGTAAAGCAGGGAGACACAGTGAAGGCAGGTGTCAAGAATGAAAAGGTGACTTTTACTGTTAAATAATATTGTCAAATATTTGATAACTGAAAAATAACCAAAAATCATTAGAAATTTTGAATACTTATTTCTAATAGAAAAAAAGTACTCTTTAGTATATACTGAAAATACAGTAATTGTTCAGGTAGGTCGAGGCATTTACTGCTGAGACCGTAAGAAAATGATACGATGAACAAAAATCCCATCGCTGAAAGCGATTTTTAATGGATTTTTGTATTGTAATTATGAAGGTACTGAATGATTACAAAATACCTACTAAGATGTGGTGGGGAATAATGAAATATGCAGTAAAAGGAACAAATGATTTAGGAGGACAAAGAAATGGCAGTAGTGGAAGAATTACTACGCTCCGAGAGTAATGGTAATATCAGCTTTGGTAATCATCAGTTAGCAGAGAAGGCGAAGCTAGAGGGATTTGAGCATAGCGGAGATTCTTATAAGGTAAAGACCTTTCAGGCGATGACTAAGCTGGAAAAGAACGGATTGTTTTTGTATGAGTCTGTTCCGGGAACCTCTGTGTTTGATTTTGCTGAGACGGTGGATGCGACAGCATTTACTGTAGTAGGAGACAAGGATGCACAGATTACCGTTGGTTTGGAGGAAGAGTCCGAATATGAGGTATTTATTAATGATGCCAGTGTTGGTGTTATGAAGACAAATTTGGCCGGCAAGCTGAGTGTAAGTGTTGAGCTTGAGGCGAATGGAGAGACAAAGGTTAAGCTTGTAAAGTAAGCGGCTTTGTGATTGAATAAAGGTAAAGTATGGAATGCTATCTCTATGAGATAGCATTCCTTGGTTTATGATATAGGAAAAGAGGGTAGAGTATGGCGAAAACAAAAATCGCAACAGTGTTCTTCTGTCAGAACTGCGGTCATGAATCCTCCAAATGGATGGGGCAGTGTCCGGGATGTAAGGAATGGAATACACTGGTTGAAGAAAAGGTAAGTGTGACAGGAAGCGGAATGGGTGGTAGTACGAAGACGACATCCGTAAAGGAGGCGTTAAAGCCGGTATCTATTGCTTCCATAGAGATGAAGGAAGAGGACCGCATAAGGGTTGGTATCGGAGAACTTGACAGAGTATTGGGCGGAGGTATCATGAAAGGGTCCCTGACATTGGTAGGCGGAGACCCGGGAATCGGTAAATCGACACTACTTTTGCAGGTTTGCAGACACTTGTCTAATCAGAATCGTAAAGTGCTGTATATTTCAGGTGAGGAGTCGTTAAAGCAGATTAAGCTTCGTGCTAATAGAATAGGAAGCTTTCAGGATAGCATGCTGCTTTTGTGTGAAACCAATCTTGGATTGATAGAAGAAACGATAAAAAAGACACAGCCTGAGGTGGTAATCATTGATTCCATTCAGACCATGTATCAGGAGGAGGTATCCTCTGCGCCGGGAAGCGTATCACAGGTAAGAGAAGCAACCAATGTTTTTCTTCAACTGGCAAAGGGGTTGGGGATATCTATCTTTATTGTAGGACATGTAACCAAAGAAGGTACGGTAGCGGGACCAAGGATTTTGGAGCATATGGTAGATACTGTGTTATATTTTGAGGGAGACAGGCATGCTTCCTACCGTATTCTGAGAGGGGTAAAGAACAGATTTGGCTCTACCAATGAGATTGGTGTATTTGAAATGCGTAAGGAAGGTTTGGTAGAGGTTGAAAATCCATCAGAGTTCATGCTGAACGGCAAGCCTGAGGGAGCAAGCGGTTCAGTGGTGGTCTGCTCAATAGAGGGAACAAGACCGATACTGATTGAGATACAGGCATTGGTATGCAGAACCAACTTTGGTATCCCCAGAAGACAGACGACGGGAACGGATTTTAATCGAGTTAATCTTTTGATGGCAGTACTGGAGAAACGCCAGAGTCTGCATATTGGAGATTGTGACGCCTATGTCAATATTGCAGGTGGCATCAGAATACAGGAGCCGGCACTTGACTTGGGAATTGTGATGGCGATTGTTTCAAGCTTCAAGAATCGTGCAATTGATGAGAAGATGATTGTGTTTGGAGAGGTTGGTTTAAGTGGTGAAGTGCGTGCTGTCAGCATGGCTGAACAACGTGTACTGGAAGCAAAAAAGCTTGGCTTTGAAACGGTAGTTTTGCCCAAGGTGTGTGCAGAAGGCTTGGATACCATAGAGGGAATCAGGATAATCGGAGTCAATAATGTTGGTGAAGCAATCGATTTGATTTTGTAGGAGAAGTTAATATGAGCAGAGAAATAAATGTACAGGAACTAATGGAATATCTTGATAACAGTGTTACCTGCTATCAGGCAGTGGAAGAAGCCTGCAGACAGTTAGAAGAGAAAGGATTTGAGCAGCTAAGTGAGAAGGAATTATGGAAACTGCAAAAGGGCGGAGCATATTATGTGACCAGAAATGATTCTTCATTGCTTGCTTTTCGTATTCCGCAGGATGAAGTAAAGGGATTCCATATTTATGCCGCACATTCGGATTCACCTGCGTTTAAGGTAAAAGAGAATCCGGAGATGCCGAGTGAAAAACAGTATATGTGTCTGAATACAGAAAAATACGGCGGGATGATTATGTCTACATGGATGGACAGACCTCTTACGATTGCGGGGAGAGCATGTGTAGTAGAGAATGGGGAGATTGTGTCCTACCCTGTCAGACTAAAGGATAATATGTGTATGATTCCCAATCTTGCCATTCATATGAATCGTAATATGAACGAGGGAGTAGCTTTGAATCCGCAAATTGATATGCTGCCGCTGATGTGCATGTTGGATGGAAGTAAAAGTCTGGCAAAACATGTGGCAGAGCAGCTAAGCAGACAAGGTAGTCATAATGTAGAAGAAACAGATATTTTGGCAACCGATTTGTTTGTTGTGAATTCTCAAAAGGCAGTGTTAGCCGGGGCACAGGATGAATTTTTGATGACAGCAAGATATGATGATTTGGGATGTGTTTATGCCGGCTTGCAGGCAATCCTTGCGGTTGCGCCTTCTTCCTATATTGATGTGCTGGCAATATTTGATAATGAAGAGGTTGGAAGTCTGACCAGGCAGGGAGCAGATTCTACCTTTTTAAAGGATATTCTAATGAATATCGCAGATGGAATGGGAGTTAGTCAGGCTGTTTTAAGAACTTGGCTTGCTGACAGCTTTTTGTTAAGTGCAGATAATGCGCATGCATGTCATCCGAATCAGGGAACAAAGGCAGACCCTGTAAATAAGCCGTATTTGAATCAGGGGGTTGTACTAAAGTATCACGGAAGCCAGAAGTATGCTACGGATGCATATTCAGCAGCCTATGTGAAGCAGTTATGTAAGCAGGAGAATGTACCTTTGCAGATGTATCATAACCGTTCTGATATTGCAGGCGGTTCTACATTGGGGAATCTTGTGATGGCGCAGGTGTCTATGCCGGCAGCGGATATCGGACTGCCACAGCTCGCAATGCATTCTGCCTATGAGACAGCAGGTGTAAATGATATACAGTATTTGTATCGTTTGGCAGAAAGTTTTTTTGCGAGATAGGCTGTTTTAATATGGCAAAATGCACTGTTTTTGTTGTTGATTTAGCTGAAAAAGTAATTTGAATATCTGCAAAAAATAGGCTCACATAATATTAAAAGATTAGATAATTCTGAATAATAGGTTAAAATAACATATTTGACACCGAATTGCCTGACAATGTATTTGAATAAATACAATAAAAGGGTTGATTTTTATTTTTCCACTGTTATAATAATGACTTGTATTCGAAAATATTACTATTTTGTTAATTACTCATTTCAAAATTATTTTGTAATGGACAAATGGTACACACAAAGGCTTTTAGCCGGCCAAATAGGATGAAGTAATTATTTGGTTATGCGGAGGTAATTAGTAATGTTAAAGAGAGTCGTGGGAGCAGTGGCAGTGATGTCAATTGCAGTGAGCGCATTAGGTATGGGCTACCCACAGGAAAATGAAAATCAACCAGAAGTAACAGCAGTGGTAGATGCAGTGGCGGTATCGGAGCAATTAGTACAGGCCATGGAAGCAGTACCACAGGATGTACAAACGATTTGTGAACAGGGGACAGAGAGTGTTGCGGCACTGGCAACCCAGCAGGCACAGATTCAGGATTCATCGGTTCCGTTGGCAGTTGAGGTTTCAAAGAGAAGTACAACATTGACAGAAGAAGAGTTGGAATTAATGCTCAAAGTTGTTTCGGCAGAAGCAAGAGGTGAGTCATGGGATGCACAGTACATGGTAGCTTGCGTTATTCTCAATCGTATGGAGTCAGATTTGTTCCCGAATACCTTGACAGAGGTAGTTACGCAGACAGGTCAGTTCTCATGCGTTCCATATGCGATTAGGAATGTGCCGATAACGGATAGTGTTAGAGAAGCAGTTGCAGCAGCATTAGATGATAACATATTAGAGGAGAATGTTTTGTGGTTTAGAAGCGATTATTATCATCCATTCGAGACTAAGGCATTCCAGATTGGTAGAATGTATTTTACAAGCTTATAGGACTTGTAAGATGACAACACGTACAAGATACCGGAAGGATAATAACAGATTACTGTTATTATCCTTTTTTTTGATAAATTAAGGGTGAGAGATGATTTTTGATGAAGATTTGATAAACAATGATGCTTGAATGAATGGTGTTTATTGACAATTGCAAGGAATGTTGATATGATGAGTATATATATGTCTGATAACGAAAGGCGGTATTTCATGAGTATTTTTAACGAAGACAGGTCAACAATGAACGAAAAGGCAGAAAGATTAGAAGCTGAGCTTGCGAAATGCGGATTAGATGAGGTGTTACAGAAGGCATTTGAGTCCGGGATGAATATAGATGAGATTATGTATGTAATGTATGGACATACAGAGAGAACTGTGCGCAGATATGTTGTGCAGGACCAGTTAAAGAAGGCTGCCAACAAGGATAAACAGGGCGTATAAAAAAACAGTAATTTTTATAAGAAAAAAGTTAAAAAAACACTTGCATTATATGAGTGAGCTATGCTATAATAACCTTCGTCAGCGAGATTAAGAGTTACATAAAATTGAATGAAGGGGCATAGTTCAGCGGTAGAACAGCGGTCTCCAAAACCGTTAACGTGGGTTCGATTCCTACTGCCCCTGCTAATAAGGACTAATTTCAACTAAGAGTTTGAGATTAGTCTTTTTTGTTGTGTAGAAAATTGCTTTAGCGTTCTTATGTGGCAAAAGCTGTTCTGCAAGTATAAAAGAATATTAATCCTAGTTTACAGAAAACAATATAAAAAAACTGACAGTTCGTTGACACAAAAAATGCTGTGAAGTATAATAATAATATATGTGTATACTAACAGGAGGAGACAAGTGTATGCCGGGGTTCGATAAAAATGAGTTTTGGTGCAAGATATTATCTATGTATCCTGAGATGGGAGATACCAATTATGTAATAAAGCTTAATGAAGAACAAATAAGGGAGATAAAGGCTCTCTTTATCAATGAGTATATCCCGTTTGAAAAGCTCGGATTCTATGATGAAGAACAGATTTTTCGTAAGATGCTTACTGCTATGGTGTCCATTTATTACATGGATAAGGATACCGTAACAAATCGAGGAGAAGTAGTAGAACTGGTAGACTCCGTGAATTATGATGGTAAGTTTTTGTATATTCATTTTGCGAAGATTTCACCGGCTAAAATGCGAAGATTGTTACTGGGGAAGACGCAGAAGCAGGTAGCAGAGTCCAGCGGTCTGAGTATACATACCATTAGGAATTGCGAGGCTTATTTCTGTGATTTGAACAGACAGCCTTATGATTTGGTTAAGAAGATAGCAAAAGCATTGGAATGTGAAGTTACTGACATAATGATTTAAAGATATGGAGGATAAGGATGAGTGATTTAGTATTTACACCTATGGAAATCGATGCAATTGGCGAGATTTCCAACATCTGTCTTGGAAATTCTGCGTCTACACTGAATATGCTATTACGTCAGACTGTTGATATTACGCCGCCTCGTGTAGAAATCGTAGAGAAGAGTGAGTATATTAAGTCTGTAAGCGGTAAGATGGTATTTGTAAAGGTAAACTATGTAGAAGGCTTACAGGGTGGAAGCATTCTGATGCTGGATGATGTGCATGCTAAGATGATTGCTGATTTGATGATGGGAAGTGACGGAAATGGTGATTTTGCAAAGATGGAACTTGGTGAGCTGCATTTGAGTGCAGTGTCAGAGGCTATGAATCAGATGATGGGTTCGGCGGCTACATCAATGAGTATCATGTTGGATAGAAAGACAGATATTTCAACTCCGGAAGCAACTTATGTAGATAATGACAAGTATATATGTTATAATTTCCCTAATGATGACAAGTTCGTGAAGGTTGGCTTTAGAATGATGGTAGGAGATTTGTTTGATTGTCCTATCGTTCAGCTGTATCCTCATGATTTGGGAAAAGCAATCAGTGATTTGTTCCTGATAAAGAAAGCAAAAGAGAAGGCGGCCGGTAATTAGGCTTGTGTAAGGGGTTAATGTATAGGGGGAAGAAGCTATGATGTGTGTATTTTGCGGGAACAGGGAGAAATGCTGGGATAATATGTCTGATGAAGCCTTAGAGATGGAATTTGTCAAATGTAATTATGACGATTATGTTCTGGATGAAACGATTGAATTGGACGAGCTGATAGGTGAATCGGAGCGTCGAATGGAAGAACAGCGTGATATGGAGCTGGGACGTAATGTAGGCTGATGAAGGAAAGGCATGGTATAGTGATGGAACAGCAGGCAGGATATTTATTTGTTTACTTTACAGGAGAGGAAACGGAAGCAGGAGAGCAGATTTATTTTTCGTTAAGCGAAGATGGTCTGCACTGGAAGGACTGTAACCGAGGTGAGCCTGTTTTGGTGTCGCAGATTGGTGAGAAGGGGATTAGAGACCCGTTTCTGATAAAGGATGTGCATGGCAGAGGCTATTATCTGATTGCTACAGACCTTAGAATTGCGACAGGAAAGGGCTGGGCAGATTCTGTGGTAAACGGAAGTAAATCACTCTTGCTGTGGACTTCAGAGGATTTAATCCACTGGAGTGAGCCAAGATTAATAGAGGTCGGTATTCCTGAGGCAGGCTGTGTGTGGGCACCTGAGGCAATCTATGACCGTAAGAGAGATGAGTATTTGATTTTCTTTGCTTCCAATGTAAAGGAAGAGCAGGATGCAGAGGCAAAGCAGCGAATCTATTGTACAAGTACAAAGGATTTTGTAAGCTTCAGCGAAACAGTCAAATACATAGAGCGTGAGAATCATGTGATTGATACGACGATAGTGGAGCAGGATGGTATCTATTACCGCTTTTCAAAGAATGAGACCACAAAGCATGTGGATATGGATTATGCAGAGGATTTGCATGGAGAGTTCAAATCGATACGTTCAGAAGCGTTAGAAGGGCTTTTTGGAGTGGAAGGACCTGAGATTTATCCTTTGCAGGATGGTAAGTGGTGTTTGATTGTAGACCGCTTTGCAACACATATGGGATATCTTCCATTGATTACAGAGGATTTGGCAAGTGGCATCTTCCGAGTGTTGGAGGATAGCGAATTCAACATGGGAGTAAGCCGTAAGCGTCATGGCGGAGTAATTCCATTGGATGCCAAAGAATATGAGAGATTAAGCAGAGAATTGTTATAAAGAGAAAACCTCGGTTCAGTTGAATCGAGGTTTTATTGTACTAATATAATATAAGCAGAGGAAACATATGCTTCCTGACCTTCATACAAAATCTTGGTCCAGCCATCGGGCTGTATCTCCAGAACTTGTAAGATTGTATTCTCAGAGACTGTTTCCACAACGGCTGCGTCTGTACTGTTGGATGCACGGATATTCAGCAAAGAGGTGGTTCTGGCATACAAGACAGATGTCTGCTCCTGAGTAGAAGTGGGAACAGTGCTTTCTTCGGGGATAGAAGTATCTTCGCTTATCGTGTTACCAAAGTCAATTATCTCTGTAGGAGTTACCTCCTCGATGGAGGGAGAGGAAGCTCCTTGTGTAAGCACATGCTGTGGTCTTGTAATAATCAGCATAACCAGTATGCAAATAGTGACACATAGTAATCCAATAACGGATATGAGTATTCTGTTAATCGTGCGATTGCTCATAAGCTGTTCTCCTGTTTCGAATACTTTCCCATTACGTAAATAAGCTCCTGCATAACTGCAAGAGCTTAAAGCTGATAACGGGAATCGAACCCGTGACCTCCGCACTACCAATGCGACGCACTACCGACTGTGCTATATCAGCTAGTTACCTACGACATAAGCGCTGTCACCTCAAATATATTAACATAATGAGAGTGGGTTGTCAATGTGAAATACTATTGTTTATGTGAAAAGGTACACCAAATTCGGTGTACCTTTTGAGTTCAATAAGCTGTCTTGTAAGATGTGACAGTGTTCGCTATTAATGATATCCGTATAATTCATATTGTTTCTGCAAAAGCTCCTGTTGTTGTTGTTGGACAACTGCAGACGCATTAGGCGCTGAGAAGAACAATTCATTGTGCGGACACATCTGAATTATATCAGTGGTCGTAGCCTCTTGAAGCGGTTCCGTATCAGGGATTCCGTCTCCGTCCAAATCGATGACTTCCTCTGAAGCAGCACCGGTGTATCCATCGTAATAATCATCTTCGTCAATCAGATAAAGCTCTGCAATAGATTCCAAAACAGTGGTCTCTGCAAGACGCTTTGGCAGCTTCTCGGTTACGGAAGGCATCTTGAACGGACAAAGCTCTGTGGATACCAGTCCTGTATAAGCACAGAGATTAGTGGTGTAATGTACATCACAGGTCTCAGTAGGAACAGTGCCTTCAGCAAAGTACTCTGTTGTCAGACAACCGTCACATACGCCGGAAATCGGGAGCTTACCTGACTTGGAGCAAACGGTAGCAGTTACAATACCACTTGGCATCTGGAAGGAACGATATGGGAGATTCTCATGAATCTTTGCCATAACCTCTTTCCAAAGAGTCTTAGCCAAAGCCTTTTCATCCTTAGAGTTTAATACGATATTATTATCGTATCCTGCCCATGTAGTAGTTGTATAGTAAGGTGTATAGCCTGAGAACCATACATCCTTGTAATCAGATGTAGTACCTGTTTTACCGGCAATTGCCATATTTCCAAAGTTGACAGCAGTACCTGTACCACCGTTTGTGACTACGCTTGTCATGGCATCAGTCAAAAGCCATGCGGTGGTCTCTTTGATAACCGGAACCTCATAGGAGGCAGTATTATCAATTAGTACATTGCCATCAATATCTACAATCTTGGTATAGAGCTTTGGCTCAATATAGTAACCGTTATTGGCAATGGTAGAATATGCAGCATTAAGCTCCATATTGGTTACACCATCCGTAATACCGCCAAGAGCAAGAGCCTGTCCGATATCAGTTACAACAGTGCCGTTTGATTCAACTCTTCGGTCGACCAAAGTAGAGAAACCAAAGTTGAGCAGATAGTCAAATCCAAGCTGTGGTGTAATTTGAGTTAAAGTTTTAACTGCAACAATGTTTGCCGACTGCGCAATACCATAACGGAAGCTTAGAAGTCCGCGATAACCGGTAGTCCACCAGTTTGAAACAGGACGGCCGTTAACGTAGTTATACGGAGCATCATTTTGCACGCTTGCAAGCGTAAGGCCGGCAGTATCTAATGCGGGTGCATAGGTTGCCAATATCTTGAATAAGGAACCCGGCTGACGAGTACTGTCTGTTGCACGGTTTAAGGTACGACTGGCTTCCTTTGTACCACGTCCGCCAATCATCGCTACAACATTACCTGTAGAGTGGTCCTGTACTGTTAAGGATACCTGTGGCTGAGGGGTGAGAGTAACTCGTTCTCCGTCAACCTTGTCTCCCTCTGTCATAATCGCAGCCTTGTAGGCTTCAATCGCTTCATAAGCCTCTTCTTTAGAAGAATAAAGAAGATTAAAACCGGCATCTGTCTTACGATAGTAGGTACGATACATTTCCTTGCTATGATTTTCTTTGGTACCATCTGCCTTTTCAATGGTTAAAGCATAATCAAGAAGCCATTCGGTATCTTCCGGATAATTCTCTTCATTTAAAAATACTTCATCACAAATCTGCTGGATAGCAGGGTCCTGTGTACTAAAGATGCTCAATCCGCCACTGAATACCATATTATATGCCTGCTTCTCAGAGTAGCCAAGCTTATCAATCAAATCCTGTTGAACCTGTTCAATCAGAGCATCCTCAAAGTAGGTATAGACTGCATTGGCATTAGTTTCCTGATTGACTGCCTGTATGCGGCTGTAAACGTCATCTGCCATGGCTTCGTCATACTCAGCCTTTGTGATATATTCAAGCTCTAACATTTTATCCAATACATCTTCACGACGTCCTGCATTCTTCTCCGGATAGGAGATAGGATTAAGCTTAGATGGATTCTTCGTAATACCTGCAATGACTGCACACTCTGATAGAGTAAGCTGATAAACAGGCTTGTTAAAATATCTCATGGAAGCTGCCTGTACACCAAGAGTACCCTGACCAAGGTTAATGGAATTCATATAGATTTCAAGGATAGTTTCTTTATCCATGGTTTTCTCTAACTCAATGGCAAGATATTGCTCCTGAATCTTACGCCTGATTTTCTGCATGGTGGTTTCGTTGGTCCAGTTCTCAAAGACATTATTCTTAAGAAGCTGCTGTGTAATTGTTGAACCACCCTGCGATAACTCCATATCACGAAGGGCAATTTTAGCAGCACGCATGATACCCATCAGGTCAATACCGTTATGCTCGTAGAATCGCTCGTCTTCAATTGCAACAAAGGCATCTGCCAAATCCTGCGGTATCTGGTTCATCTTTGCCCAGCTTCGGTTGGAATCAGCAGCAACAAGCTTTGTCATTTCATTACCTTCTGCGTCATAGATTACTGTAGCATAGCCTGTAGGTATCACCTTCACAGTGGAAATGTCCGGTGCTGAAGAAATGATTCCTTTAAAAGCACCAAGTCCTAAGCTTGCTACAATGATAAACACGGATAACAGTCCGAGTAAAATCAATTTGAGAGCAGAAATACAACACATTTTCTTTAATTTAGTCGATTTAGATGTAAGGGCCTTCTGCTTCTTGACGACCCCTCTTTTTCCGTAATTCATAGTGTCACCTCCGCATAATGTATGCATTGTAATTATTCAGTACCTTCATAATTACATATAATCTATATAATTATAGCAAATTCATGGTTGTAAATAAAGGATTTTATGTAACATTAAGAATTGTTGACATATTCTTTACGGTTTATACGAAAATATGTTATAGTTTTGTCATAGAGACAAAAGATTGCGCTGTTGCGACAGTTACTATATATAGAAGAAACGGTTTACAAAACATGAGAGGATAGATATGGAAAATCAGGTTTACGATAACTATTGTGTATTAATTAAGGGGGCAGAGGCTGAGATTGTGGAGAAGAAGTCAAGATTTATAGCCACAATCAGACCGGTTACGACGGAGGAGGAAGCAGTTGCCTTTATTGATGAGATGAAGAAGAAGTATTATGATGCCAGACATAATTGTTCGGCATTTGTCATTGGGGAGAAGGGACAGCTGACAAGAAGCAGTGACGATGGAGAGCCAAGCGGCACTGCCGGCAGACCAATGTTAGAGGTGCTTCTGGGGTCTGAGATTCGTAATATTGCTGTTGTAGTGACCAGATATTTTGGAGGTGTGCTGCTGGGAACAGGCGGACTTGTAAGAGCTTATACGCAGGCTGTGAAGGAAGCATTGGCAGAGTGTGAGACTGCCAGAAAGCATTTCGGTGTAAAGCTTCAGATTAAGACAGATTATAATAATGTTGGTAAGATTCAGTATTTGCTTGGCAGTAAGGGAATTGCAATACAGGATTCAGTGTATGCGGCAGATGTGGAACTTACGGTAATTGTACCGATAGAAGAGTATGATGCGCTGTGTAAGGAGCTTATTGAGGCTACCAGTGCCAGGGCAGGTTTAGAGGAGTTAGAAAGATTATACTACTTTATTTGATAGAAGAGTCTATCAAATAAAGTAGTTTTTTATGATATAGGAAAGTGCTCGAAAAGTAGTGGAAGTTAAACAAGAATCAGCGAAGCTGATTCTTGCAGAGTGTTGCCGCCGAGCAACACTTTTTTTTATGGAATAGGAAAGTGCTCGAAAAGTAGTGGAAGTTAAACAAGAATCAGCTTGGCTGATTCTTGCAGAGTGTTGCCGCCGGGCAACACTTTTTTATAATAGAAACTTCGTTCCTATTATACGAGGGAACTGAGCAACACTTTTTTACTGTCCGGGTTCGGCAATTCGTGAAACACCTACGAAGATAGAGGAGATTTTATACCATGTCGGGTAATCGACGATACCGTTTGCCGGAAGTCCAAAGATACGCTGGAAGGTACGGACCGCATTGGCAGTTCCTTCACCAAAGATGCCGTCCTCAGATACACGCGGGAGAGCAGGATATGCCTGAGCGATGCGGTTAAGCTGTTGCTGCATTTGAAGTACTTTGTTACCGCGTGAACCAACTGTCAGATTATATCCCGGCCATGAGGAGGGAATACCGGAGACATACTGTGTGGAATTGATATACATATCATTTCCGTAGTAATAGCGGATAATCTCAATCGGTGTATAGCCCTGGTCCCCTAAGTATTTGCTGCCCCATTGTGATAAGCCGGTGCAGTCGACACGGTTACCGTCACAATATGAGGTAAAAATTGGCTGGCGTACACCGGGACGTGAAAGGAAGTTCGAAAAAATGGAGTCAACAATCCGGCTG
>SVFJ01000076.1 GCA_015056925.1 Lachnospiraceae bacterium
ACTCGATTCCAAAAACTTGGCACTGGAGCAAGTTTGAGCCTCTCTATACCAACTCGATTCCAAAAACTTGGCACTGGAGCGAGTTTGAGCCTTTCTATGCCAACTCAGTACCGCCAAATGACTGAAGAGTTCTTTTTAACTTTTTATCCCTACAAAACATCTCAAAAAGCAATAAATTGAAAAAAAGATTAAAGGTGACATTCTGTGCCACTAAACCTAAATATAATTGACTACAAATCTATTGTTTATCTACCTCAAGCTTTACCTGACTGATGCAAAAGAACAGACTCTATTTGTCGTAAAAAGTATTGTGAAGAGTATTTAATGGTTCTTGATGTTTTTAGAGACAATAGCAAGCCGCCGCTTGGACGAAGGCGACAGCAGCCAATTGAGCCATGGATGGCGAATCGGCTGCGGTTGCGTACGTTTTAGAACAATTAAATAAAAACATCTAGCACCACTTATGCTCGGAACTCCTACTTTTGAGACAAATAGAGTCTGTTTGTGTATCAGTCAGGCAAAGCGGGAACAGCCCGACAAACCCAAATTTGTGCCGCCATGCCGACAGAATCGCAAGCAAAGCTTGCTCGTTGTCGCGGCATTCGCCGTATGCATTCAAGCCGTAATGCATGCTTTTGTGAGCAAGCTCCCACGCATGCATTACGGTTTGAATGCGCATGGCTCATTGCTACACGCAAAAAACGGCACACCATACGGTGTGCCGCTCAAAATTACAATACTAGATTACGCCTCAGCAACGTCCTTCATAGAGAAGCTGATACGTCCCATCTTATCCTTACCTAAGCAAACAACTGTAACAACATCGCCTAATGTAAGAACATCCTCTACATGGTTGATTCTTTCCTTAGAAATCTTAGAGATGTGAACCATACCTTCCTTACCAGGAGCAAACTCAAGGAATGCACCAAACTCTTTGATGCTAATTACCTTACCCTTGAATACCTGTCCCTCTTCAAACTCTGTTGTGATAATCTTAATCATCTCAACAGCCTTATCCATCATCTTCTGGTCTGTACCACATACGCTTACAGCACCATCATCTGTAATGTCAATCTTAACACCTGTCTGGTCGATGATTGCATTGATAGTCTTACCTCTCTGACCAACAACATCACCAATCTTCTCAGGGTCAATCTGAATCTGGATAATCTTAGGAGCATACTCGCCTACCTCTGCTCTTGGCTCTGCAATAGCAGGCTTCATGCAGTTATCCATGATATATAATCTAGCATCACGACATCTTCTGATAGCACCTTCAACGATTTCTCTTGTCAAACCGTTAATCTTGATATCCATCTGAATCGCTGTGATACCCTCTGTTGTACCTGTTACCTTGAAGTCCATATCTCCGAAGAAGTCCTCAAGACCCTGAATATCTGTTAATAATACAAAATCTTCATCAGCATCACCTGTTACAAGACCACATGAGATACCGGCTACCATTCTCTTAATCGGAACACCTGCTGCCATCAATGCCATACAAGATGAACATGTAGATGCCATAGATGTTGAACCGTTAGATTCAAATGTCTCAGATACGCTTCTAATTGCATATGGGAACTCAACCTCTGAAGGTAATACTGCCACCAACGCCTTCTCAGCCAAAGCACCATGTCCAATCTCTCTACGTCCCGGTCCTCTTGAAGGCTTTGTCTCACCTACAGAGTATGAAGGGAAGTTATAGTGGTGCATGTATCTCTTAGCTGTCTCATTCTCATCAAGACCATCAACCTTCTGAGCCTCTGAAAGAGGAGCTAATGTAACTACGTTGCAAATCTGTGTCTGTCCTCTTGTAAACATAGCAGAACCATGAACTCTAGGAACAACATCAACCTCTGCAAACAAAGGTCTAATCTGTGTCATCTGACGACCATCAGGACGCTTCTGGTCCTTCAAAATCATCTTACGAACTGTCTTCTTCTCATACTGATAGATAGCCTCTCCAAGAACTGCCATCCACTCCTCGTTATCAGCAAAAGCCTCTTCGAGCTTCTCTGTAACCTTCTTCATGTTCTCTTCACGAACCTGCTTCTCATCTGTGAATACTGCAACTTCCATCTCAGCAGGAGTTACAATCTCCTTCATCTTAGCAAACATTTCCTCCGGAATCGCGCAGCTTGTATACTCGTGCTTAGCCTTACCAACCTCAGCAACCATCTTATTAATGAACTCGATGATAGTCTGGTTAATCTCATGACACTTGTAAATAGCCTCAATCATCTTATCCTCTGGAATCTCGTTCGCACCAGCCTCAATCATGATAACCTTTGTGCTTGTAGAAGCAACTGTTAACTGTAAGTCACCATTCTTCCACTGCTCCTGATTAGGGTTAACAATGAACTCACCATTAACCATACCTAACTGTGTAGTAGCACATGGACCATTAAACGGAATATCTGAAATGCTTGTTGCGATAGCAGAACCAAGCATCGCTACTAACTCAGGACGGCACTCAGGGTCAACTGACATTACCATATTGTTTAATGTAACATCATTTCTATAATCCTTAGGGAATAATGGACGCATAGGTCTATCGATAACACGGCTTGTAAGAATTGCATTCTCGCTTGCCTTACCTTCTCTCTTATTGAAACCACCCGGAATCTTACCTACTGCATATAACTTCTCTTCGTATTCTACTGATAATGGGAAGAAATCAATCCCATCTCTTGGCTTGTCTGATGCTGTAGCTGTAGATAATACTGTTGTATCACCATAGTGCATGAATGCAGCGCCGTTTGCCTGAGCAGACACTCTTCCGATATCTACTGAAAGTGTACGTCCGCCTAATTCCATGCTAAATGTCTTAAAATGTTTTTCTTTTTTCTCGCTAAAAGTTCCGTTGTACATGTTAAACCTTCCTTTCTTCTATAAAACTAAAATAATGGATGCTCTCCGCATCAAAAATGTTTGTAGAAGAAGCCGAAACTACTGAAAAATGCAGGTCTGCGCCTACGCTTTTCAGTGGTCTCGAAGCAATCTTCTACAATGAGGTAAGAATCAAGCAGGCGCAAGCCTACTTGCCGTACCAAATGCCGTAGCGAAGCTACTATTTCTTTTGGCATTGTACTCAGGATGCAAACAGACATAAGTCTGTTTGTTGCGCCAAGCGCATGCGGCGAAAGCTGCGCTTCCTCTTGCGCTTGTGTGCATATAAAGGGCGGAAATACTTCCGCCCTTTGTTTTTGAATTACTTTCTAATTCCAAGTCTCTCAATCAGAGCACGATATCTTTCGATATCTGTCTTCTTTAAGTAGTCAAGTAAACCACGTCTCTGACCTACCATCTTAAGAAGACCACGTCTTGAGTGATGGTCCTTCTGGTTGCTCTTTAAATGCTCAGTTAACTCCTGGATTCTTGCTGTTAATACAGCTACCTGTACCTCTGGTGAACCTGTATCGCCAGGTGTTCTTGCATACTCAGCGATAATCGCCTGCTTCTTTTCCTTAGAAATCATCTTGATATCCTCCTTAAATAATAAAACTATAAACCGCCAAATACTAAGCTTGGGTCGGAGTGTCCCGACACTGAGTACCGGCTACGGCAAATCTTGCCATACTCATGTATTTTATCACACAAATACTATACTTGCAACAAAAATATTATTTCGTTGTTTATAACCTCGTTTAATCATTAATTAATCTTCTGACAACTGCCGGAGTACGGTAAGTCGCACTCGATATCTTGATACCTGACTTTGGATTTGATGCATGAATAACCTGCCCGTTACCGATATAAATAGCAACGTGGTTAATCACACCATTCTTATCGTAGAATACCAAATCTCCCGGCTTTGCCTCTGAAAGCTTAATCTTAGTACCCATCTTGGACTGTGATACCGAATAATGCGGCAATGAAATACCATACTTCTTATATATCTGCATCGTATATCCTGAGCAATCAACACCCTTTGTAAGACTTGTACCGCCCCATACATAAGGATTGCCCAAAAACTGCTTCGCATACTGTACCAACTCAACTCTTACATCTGATACACCTTGTCCATACATAAGCTCGGTCAAAGATGTTGCCTTCTTTAAGCGTTCTTCAATATCTACATAATCACCACAGACATATGCCTCCTCATCATCGAGCATGAACTTCACCCATCCATTCTCCATGACCTCAATTACATCAAGCTCTTCTCCTTGTGGAATCAGTGTAATCACGGCGCAATCTGTATTAGGCTCTTCTCTTACCTTAAGCGTCTGTGTATTCACGACTGCTATCATAGAAGCGACCTGATGTCCTCTTGCAATAGCTTCCTCTCCCATAAAAAGAAATTCTGTACTGCAATAGCCTTCTACCTTGCCGGACTTAATATGCGCCCAGCCATCCTCTACCGATAAAATCTCACACGCCGCATCCTTTGTAAGCTTACCTACTAACTTACCCTTCTCAGACGGTGTCTCTCGGATGTTCAGATTATTATGCACATTGGCAATACCCGGATTCGTGTATCCCCAATATGATGTTTGTTCTGTTTCTCCCTTCATCTCTTCGACAGTTTCCGCTCTTGTCTGCAATGTATCTGTCGTACCTGCTGCACCTGTTATAACTGTTAAGGATTCTTCTCCATGTACTGCATCCTCAAGCACCCAGGCAACTCCTGCAACCAATCTATTCTCTTCAGTGTCTTTCTTTGTAGTCTTTTGTAATTGCGTATCCTGTACTTCCTTCGAGGATGCGTTCTGTGTTGTCTCGTCGGCATATACAACATTGCCGGACAACATAGTCGAAATACTGACTAACATCAGTACTCTCACGCATAATCTTCTCTTCATTACCCTTGTAACTCCCATTACCTTTCTTCATTACGTCAATATTACAAAATGTTACAAAAAAATTATATCATTATTTAATTTTTATGTCAACACTGCCCATTTTGGTAACAATTGTTAACATAACTATGGTATTTTTTACCATCTTCTATATCTTTTGCCATCTGTCCTTTTAGTGATTCTACACTATCAAACCTCATCTCAGGTCTCTTGAAACTCAACAGATATACTTCCAATTCTTCTCCATACACTTCATCATTAAAGTCATAGATAAAGCTTTCCACTCCCATAACCTTATTCTCATTCACAGTCGGCTTAGTACCGATATTGGTAATCGCCGGATAACGCTTTCCCTGCAGCATGACATAGGAATAATACACTCCCTTGGGTGGCAACAGCTTCTCTGCAGGCGGCTCAAGATTCACTGTCGGCATCCCAATTGTTCTGCCAAGCTTTCTTCCGTGAATAATCCTTCCGCCAACATGATAAGGCATGCCAAGCAGATTATGCACAAGCTCCATATTGCCCTGCTTCACTTCTTCACGCACATAGGTAGAGCTTACCTCTCTCCCTTCATAAAGAACCTTTTCAATGATAATCACGTCATAGCCATACTCTGCCGCCTTTTCTTTGAGCAGCTTATCATCACCCGCGCCTCTCTTACCATAAGACAAATCATCACCCGCCACGATGCACTTTGCATGAAGCTTGTCCACCAAAACTTCCTTAATATAGGTCTCAGGTTCCATATCCGCAGTCTCCTGATAAAACGGATACTCTATCAGATAGTCAACACCTGCTGTCTCAAAAATTCGCCTCTTCTCCTCAACAGTGGTCAAATCACGCAACACTTCTTTACTAAAAAATGCCGTCGGGGAAGGCACAAATGTAAACACTACCGTTGCAAGTCCCTTCTCCTTCTGCTCCTGAATAATCTTCAAAAGCTTCTGATGACCTCTATGAAATCCATCAAACTTACCAATTGCAACCGCTGTCTCTTCCTCTATATAAAATTCTGTCGTGTTGTTAATAATCTTCATCTAAGTCTCCCTATGTCAAAAACATCTTAAAAGGCTTCAAGCAACCGGCCGCCTTCTCATACACATACACAGCCGAAAAAATCCTCTGACTATTGTAAACTCTAATCCATTCCCCATCCTTCACCAAGCGATTCTCTTCCAGCTCAAGCTGCGGAAAAATCAGCTTATTACCATTGGCAAGAACCTTATCGAACTCAGGCTTTACAATTGCCCCAAGACAATCCATAAAAACCTCATCCGATGCCAGAACATAATCCTCTATACACGACTTTGCCATAGCCTCTTCAATCTGCGCCAGCGTCAAAGCCGCCTCTACTTTAAACGAACCCACTCTGGTTCTCTTCAGGCTCTTCATCGCCGCCCCGCAGCCAAGCTTATCTCCGATATCCGCACACAGGGAACGGATATAAGTTCCCTTAGAGCAACTCACCTTAAATACCACCTTGGGCAGTTCCACAGAAACAATCTCTATCGAAGGAATCTCCACATGTCTTGCCTTACGCTCTATCTCCTTGCCCTCTCTTGCAAGCTCATAAAGCTTCTTTCCATTGACCTTAAGCGCAGAATACATCGGCGGAATCTGGTCATATCCGCCCACAAAGCTCATAACTGCTTCTCTTACCGCTTCCTCAGATACCAAAACTTCATTTTCAGACAAAATCTGTCCGCTCATATCCAATGTATCCGTTGTCACGCCAAGGAGCATACATGCCTCATACTCCTTACTCTTATCTGTCAACATATCACAAAGCTTAGTTGCATTACCAAAGCACACAGGCAGAACTCCCACTGCATCAGGGTCTAAGGTTCCCGTATGCCCTATCTTTTTCTGTTTTACAATACCGCGAAGTCTGGCTACCACATCATGGGACGTGTAGCCGGCTTCCTTATATATATTAATAATTCCGTTAATCACGTATTCATTTCCTTTATCTGTTCTTAACTATTCAGTTCCTTCATAGTTATGCGTTGCCGTATAACTACATCTGTTCTTCTATATATCTCGAAAGATTATTAATCACATCATGGAAGGTTCCGTTCATCGTACAGCCTGCAGCTCTCTTGTGACCGCCGCCTCCAAAATGCGAAGCAACCTTACTCACATCCACATACTTGCAAGAACGCATACTCACCTTAAACTGCAGTGTGTCCGTCTCATACATAAAAATGGCACACTCTACACCTTTTGTTAATCTTAACTGACTTACAATACCATCCAAATCCTTAGATGTGGCATGATAGAAATCCATTGTCTTTCTGTCTACATAGCTGACTACACATTTCCCATCCATAAAAAGAATACTCTCAAGCAGTGCTCTTCCCAAAATCTGGTTCTGCACATAGGTCTTCTCATAGAAGGTTTCATCAATCAAGGACGGAAAATCAAACCCATATCCAATCAGCTTAGCTGCTATCTGTAATGTCTTAGGAGAAGTATTCGAATACTGAAAAATCCCGGTATCATGAATCATACCTATGTAAATAGCCTTGGCTATCTCCATATCCAGCTCTTCCTCCTCCAATACATCAAATACCAGTTCAGATGCCGAGCTTGCCTCAGGCACCACATAATTTACATCACCACAGCCTGACGCATTACTGATATGATGGTCAATATTAATCGTCTTCTTTGCTCTATCAAAAACAGCCTCAGCAGCACCAAGCCTTGTCTTCTCGCAGTCTAATGCAATAAAAACATCCGGCGCATCTACTGCCTCGCATGCTGTATCTATCTTATCAAAATCTTTTATACAGGAAAAAATCTCCGGTGGTTGTTCAAGGCACACACTTACAAGTGCCTGTGGCATAATCTTTTTGAGATACAAATAAACTGCCATACAAGAGCCAACACAATCTCCATCAGGTCTGATGTGTCCTGATATCACAATACTCCCTGCCCCTTCGCATTCCTTACGCAAGTGCAACACACAAATCACCCTTTCATAACATCTTGTTGCATACATACGCCTCCGGAAGCCGAAGCCCCCAGAGGCACATATATGGTTATTCTTCTACATGCCTTTCATCATCAGCACGGTTTACATCATCAATCATCTTTGACATGGTTACACCATATTCAATAGACTGGTCGATTACAAAACGAATCTCCGGCGTATTACGAAGATTAATCTTCTTTGCCAACTGATTCTTAATATATCCCTCTGCACTCTTCAGTCCCTTAAGAGTATCCTGCTGTGACTCTTCGTTACCAAGAACACTAATCCATGCCTTACAGGTCTTTAAATCCGGTGCTACCTCTACGGCAACAACAGATGTCATCGGATTAATTCTCGGGTCCTTAATCTCGCCACGGATAATCTCTGCCAGAACTCTGTGCACCTCCCCGTTAATACGGGTATTCTTTACACTGTTTTTTCTCATCGCGGTACCTCTACCATAATATACGCTTCAACAATATCTAATTCCTGCATACCGTCAAAGCCGTCAAATACAAGACCACACTCAAAGCCTGACCTAACTTCCTTAACATCATCCTTAAATCTCTTTAATGAAGCAAGCTCACCCTCGTAAATCTGCTCGCCCTCACGAGTGATACGAACCTTACATCCTCTCTGGAAAGTACCGTCAAGGACATAAGAACCTGCGATATTACCAATTGCAGATGCCTTGAAAATCTGTCTAACCTCTGCATGACCGATAACCTTCTCCTCAAATACAGGGTCAAGCATACCCTTCATAGCAGCCTCAATATCCTCGATAGCCTGGTAAATAACCTTGTAAAGTCTTACATCTACGCCTTCACGCTCTGCTGTTGTCTTTGCCATTGCATCAGGACGAACATTAAATCCGATGATAATTGCATTGGAAGCAGATGCAAGAATAACGTCTGATTCATTAATCGCACCAACACCACCATGGATACACTTAACCACAACCTCTTCATTAGAAAGCTTCATGAGACTCTGCTTAACTGCCTCTACGCTACCCTGAACGTCAGCCTTGATAATAAGGTTAAGCTCCTTAAGGTTACCTGCCTGAATCTTAGAGAACAAATCATCAAGAGACATCTTAGCCTTAGTATCTTCCAATAACTTCTCTTTATTCTGCGCAACGAAGGTTTCAGCATAATACTTTGCTTCCTTGTCATTTGCATGTGCAAGGAAAATTTCTCCTGCATTTGGTACATCATTCAAACCAAGAATCTCTACCGGTGTAGAAGGGTCAGCTTCTTTGATTCTTCTACCCTTATCATCTACCATGGCACGAACCTTACCGCTTGCAGCACCTGCTGAAATAAAATCTCCAACCTTCAAAGTACCCTTCTGTACAAGAATCGTTGCTACAGGACCACGTCCCTTATCCAACTCAGCCTCGATAACAAGACCTCTTGCACGTCTGTTTGGATTTGCCTTTAATTCAAGCATTTCAGCTGTTAAAACAATCATCTCTAAGAGTTCTTCGATACCATCACCATTCTTAGCAGATACAGGTGCAAATACTGTGCTTCCGCCCCAGTCCTCTGCAACAAGCTCATACTCTGTTAACTCCTGCTTCACTCTATCGATATTAGCGCCCGGCTTATCAATCTTATTTACAGCAACGATAATCTCGATACCTGCTGCTTTAGCATGATTAATCGCCTCAACTGTCTGCGGCATAACACCGTCATCAGCTGCAACTACAAGAATTGCAATATCTGTGGCATTGGCACCGCGCATACGCATAGCAGTGAATGCCTCATGTCCCGGTGTATCAAGGAATGTAATCTTCTCACCATTTACATTAACAGTATAAGCACCAATGTGCTGTGTAATACCACCGGCCTCTTTATCTGTAACATTTGTCTTTCTGATTGCATCAAGAAGCGAAGTCTTACCATGGTCTACGTGTCCCATTACACAGATAACAGGCGGACGTTTCACCATATTCTCTTCCTGCTCTTCATCCTCCTTCAGAAGTTCTTCGATAACATCGACCTTAACCTCCTGCTCGCAGATGATATCATATTCAATTGCAATGTTCTCTGCATCTTCATAAGAAATCTCCTGATTCACAGTTACAATCTGTCCCTGCATAAAGAGCTTCTTAACGATTACGGAAGGCTGCATCTTCATCTTATCAGCAAGCTCTTTAATCGTAAGCTTCTCAGGAAGAGTAATAACCTTAATCTGCTCTTCTACCTGCTCAGCCGGCTTCTTCTCAGGCTTAATGAACTTACCCGGCTTATTCTTAAGGTTCTTCATATCACCATCATCTTCGTAGATAAGGTCCTTCTTGTTCTTCTTATCCTTCTCCTGGCTGATACGACGCTTCTCTTCGTCTCTGTGCTTCTCAGGCTCCATCATAGGACCATCAGGAATAAAGCCGCCCTTATTACCCTTTGCACCGTTCTTGTTGCCAAAGCCGCCTCTGCCGCCATCCTTAGAATAACCTCTCTGGTCTCTATCCTTATCCATCATGTCATCCTTATTCATCATGCCACGATTCTGGAATCCACCCTGACCAGGTCTTCCGTTCTGATTTCTGTTATTATCGAATGGTCTTCCATCATTTCTGCGATTGCCGTCAAATGGCTTTCTGTCTCCGCGATTATTATCGCGGTTGTTACCGTCCGGACGGTTATTATCTCTTCTTGGACCATCAAATGGTCTGCCATCGTTTCTTCTATCTCCACGGTTACCGTCAAATGGCTTTCTGTCACCACGATTATTATCGCGGTTGTTATCACGGTTGCCGTCAAATGGCTTCCTGTCTCCGCGGTTATTATCGCGATTACCATCAAACGGTCTGCGCTCACGGTTACCGTCTCTATTACCTTCAAACGCAGGCTTAGCCTCTGTCTGTGGCTTCTTCTCCTGCTGTATAGGAGCAGCCTTTGGAGCCTCCTCCTTTACTACCGGTGTCTGTACTTCCTTCTCAACAGGCTTAGCTACCGGCTCTTCTACCTTAACAACCGGTGTCTCTACAGGCTTTACTTCCGGCTGTGGTTTTACTTCCGGCTGTGGTTTTACCGCTTCTACCGGCTTAGCTGCAGGTGCCGGAGCTGCCTTTGGTACAGGCTTTGGTGCCGGCTTTACTGCAGGCTGCTTTGGAACCTGTGCTCCCGGCATCTTTGAATTCTGCGGGTTACTTACAAAAATAATGCTCTTCTTCTTCTTCACTGGCTCCGCCTGTGATACTGGCTCTGCCTGTGATACTGGCTCTGCCGCATCTGACTTTGGAGCCTCTGTCTTTGCAGGTGCTTCTGCCTTTACAGGCTTCTTCACTGCATCTCTGGCAGCACTTACCTGACTGTCTTCAAGCACGCTCATATGATTTTTAACTTCAATACCTTTATCTTTCAGCACTGCCAGGAGGTCCTTGCTCTGCATATTTAACTCCTGTGCGAGCTCATAAACTTTAATTTTCGCCATTATTATCCTCTTTTCTACGTCTTCATGTAGCTGCTTCGAGCTGCTTTACAATTGCGTTTGCAAAACCTTCATCCGTAATTGCAACTGATGAACGCATCGCCTTACCAATTGCATGCCCAAGCATCTCTTTGGTTCCGAAATAGTAAACCGGTACATCATAATATTTGCATTTGTCACTAAACAGCTTCTTTGTGTTATCCGAAGCCTCTTCCGATACCAGCACAAGCCATGCCGTACCGCTTTTCACGCTTTTCTCTGTTGCAAATTCTCCGCTTACTATCTTTCCTGCCTTTGTTGCAAGACCAAGCAATGAATATATCTTATTTGGATTCAAGTGTCTCAATCTCCTTTATCAAGCTGTCGTAGATTTCCTCAGCAACCGGCATCTTATACGCTCTGTCCAGCCCTTTGGTTTTCTTAGCCTTTACCAGACACTCTGCATTACCGCATATATATGCGCCTCTGCCGTTTTTCTTGCCTGTAATATCAAGGATAATTCCCTCGTCCTCTGTCTTGAGTACACGGAACATCTCCTTCTTACTCTTCATCTCACCACAGCCTATGCACTGTCTTAACGGAATCTTCTTAGCCATATTATTCCTCTGTCTCTTCTGCAACTTCTTCTACTACAGCTTCTTCTGCTGCGTCTTCCTCGTAATACTCATCCTCTTCGTAGTATACGTCGCCTTCTTCATCATACATATAGTCTTCGTAACGGAAGCCCTCTGCATCCTTTGCCTGAGTCTCAGACTTGATGTCAATCTTGTAGCCTGTCAGTCTTGCCGCAAGTCTTGCATTCTGTCCTTCCTTACCAATGGCAAGTGATAACTGATAATCAGGAACAACTACCTTAGCTGTCTTCTCATCAGGGTCTGCAAATACCGCTACAATCTTAGCCGGTGATAATGCATTCTGAATGAAGTTACCAGGGTTCTCATCCCAGTTCACGATATCAATCTTCTCTCCACGAAGTTCTTCTACGATAGCATTTACTCTGGCACCGTTAATACCTACACAGGCACCAACCGCATCAACGTTAGGATTGTTTGTTCTAACGGCAAGCTTCGTTCTGCTTCCTGCCTCACGGGCAATGCTCATAATCTCAACTGTACCATCCTTAATCTCTGTAACCTCAGCCTCAAAGAGTCTCTTTACAAGCTCAGGATGTGTTCTGCTGACCATAATCTTTGGTCCCTTTGGTGTATTCTTAACCTCTACGATATATACCTTAATACGCTCTGTCGGACGGAAGATTTCTCCCTTAACCTGCTCAGACTCATTTAACAATGCATCTGCCTTACCAAGGTCAATGCTGATATTTCTTCCCGAATAACGCTGAACAATACCTGTTACAACATCCTTCTCCTTCTCATAGAACTGGTTGTATACAACACTTCTCTCCTCTTCACGAATCTTCTGTAAGATTACGTTCTTTGCATTCTGTGTTGCAATACGTCCGAATTCCTTAGATTTAATCTCTACATTGATAGTCTCGCCAATTACAGCCTTCTTGGAAATCTTCACAGCATCATCAATACAAATCTGTAATACGTCATCCTCTACCTCATCATAAGTAGCAACGATTTCCTTTGTGGCATAGCATAAGAAGTCACAGGTTTCTCTGTCTACCTGTACTGTTATGTTGTCCGCCTTTCCGAAATGGTTCTTGCAAGCAGTCATAAGAGAATTCTCGATTGCTTCAAATAATGTTTCCTTGCTAATCTCCTTCTCCTTCTCTAAGATATTGAGTGCTTCCAATAATTCTTTGTTCATTTTCCTATATACCTCCTATGCTAAAAATCCAATGCCAGTCTGATAATTGCGATATCAGCCTTTGCAAAGACTATTTCCTTGTCCTCTGTCTCTATTGTTACGGTATCCTTATCAAAGCTCTTTAAAATACCTGTAAAATCCTTCTGCCTGTCAATCGGCTTATAGGTCTTAAGCTCAACCTCTTCGCCAATACTCTTCTCAAGATGTCTGTCCTTCTTCAATGCTCTTCCAAGCCCCGGACTGCTCACCTCCAAAATATATGCCTCTGAGATAAAATCTACCTCATCCAGCTTCTCTGAAAATGCACGGCTTACATTCTCACAATCGACGATGTTTACACCGCCCTCTTTGTCAATATAGGCTCTTAAGTAATACTCGCCGCCTTCCTTGACATACTCCACATCATAAATCTCACATCCGTTTGCTTCCACAATCGGCTGCAGAAGTTCTTCTGCACGTGACTCATACGTGTCTCTTTTTGCCATTCTTTCACCTTTCCTTTATTCAGTTTTCATGCAACAGTTAAGCCATGCATATGAATAAGCACACAAAACATGCTGGCATGTTTCTGTGTTTGTTCATATGCATGAGCGAGTGCCATCTTGTAAGCAAAAGAAGCTACGAAGTAGCAGTAAGCATCGTAAGATGCGACTTTTGCAAATGGCGCGGCTGAACTGTTGCGCATTTAAATTTTGATAACATTGATGATTGCATCAAATAGGCATCAGCCTATTCGCCAGCGCCGAGTGCAGTTGCTTTAGCAACATATTCCCCATGTGCGAGTGCACATCTACTCACTCTTTAGTTTTGCTTGCAAAACTAAAGAGTGGACCAAAGCCCACTCTTATCATCAAGCATTATTAAATCTAATAATATTGTAGCACCGTGTTTTTCAAAAATCAACACATTTTCCAAATTTATTTATTCATTCAGCGGAAGCTGGTACACCGGCTCTGCATTATCATCCAAAATCGGCGTCGAACGCTCCTTCAAGGTATGATACGGCCTAAGCTGTGCAATACTCATATAGGCAGGTCTGATAATCTTATCTACATTAATCAGCTCCTCCATACGATGTGCACTCCATCCGACAATTCTTGCAATGGCAAAGATTGGTGTATACAGCTCTAACGGAATATCCAACATACTGTACACAAAGCCACTGTAAAAATCCACATTGGCACTAACACCCTTATAAATCTTACACTTCTCCGCAATTACTTCAGGTGCCAGTCTCTCTATCATGGAATATAACTCAAAGTCATCATGACGCTTCTTCTCAAAAGCAAGCTGTTCCACAAAGCCCTTGAAAATCTTTGCTCTCGGGTCTGAAATCGAATACACCGCATGTCCCATACCGTAAATCAAACCGCTTCTGTCAAATGCCTCTTTATTCAACAGACGATACAGATACTCCCTAACCTGCGCCTCATCCGTAACATCCTCTACATTACGACGCAAATCCTCCATCATCTGAACCACCTTAATATTCGCACCGCCATGCTTTGGTCCCTTCAAAGATGACAGAGCTGCCGCAATAACCGAATATGTATCCGAACCGGAGCTTGTTACCACCCTGGTGGTAAAGGTCGAATTATTACCGCCACCATGCTCCATATGCAGCACCAGTGCAGCATCCAGTACACTCGCTTCAATTGCCGTATACTTCTTATCAGGTCTCAACAGACGAAGCAAATTCTCTGCTGTCGACAGATTCGGGTCCGGTCTGTGAATATACAAACTATCATCACACTCATAGTGATTATATGCCTGATAACCGTATACCGACAACATCGGAAATACACTAATCAACATAAGGCTCTGGCGCAGAACATTATCCAGAGACATATCTGATACATTGTCATCATAAGAGGCAAGTGTCAGCACACTCTTTGTAAGGGAATTCATAATATCACGGCTAGGCGCCTTCATGATAACATCACGCACAAAGTTCGTAGGAAGCGTCATGCTGTACCCTAAAGTCTGCTTAAACTCTACCAGCTGTTCAGCAGTCGGCAGAGAACCAAACAACAGCAAATACGCACACTCATCAAAGCCCAGTCTGCCATCATTTCTAAAGCCACTTACCAAATCATAAATATTATAACCTCTATAATAAAGCTGTCCCTCACACGGAACACTCTTTCCGTCCACCATCTCCGATGACTTAATGAGGGAAATATTGGTAAGTCCCGATAACACGCCCTTACCATTCTTATCTCTAAGGCCTCTCTTTACGCCATGCTCCTCATACAGATTCACATCAATCGCATTATGTTCTATACAAATCTTAGTATATTTCTCTGTGAAATTCTTAATCACAGTATCACTTTTCTTACCCATATCATCGCCCACTTTCTTACTGTAATCATTATTTTGTCTACATAATCACTCTGTATAACTATTATATAGTAAGAAAAGTGTTCTATCAAGCTTATAATTATAAATAAATTTTGAAGTTTTTATGAATATTATGCAAAACTTGTCGGTATATGCAACATAAAGAAAAGATATCTGCCATTAATGATACCGATAGCTTTTCTCTCATGTCTTCCAGCGGTTCACAAAATACATACTCATCGCCTATCTTCTCTATACGAAGCTTAGGGAATAAATCTATCTTCTCCTTATTCTCTGCATGATTGAATCCTAAATCCATAAGAGGCGTTCTTAAATCTATCTTCAGTATCTTTACTCCATTGGTTAGTAATTCTAACTGACTATATACATCTGCTTCATATACTGTT
>SVFJ01000077.1 GCA_015056925.1 Lachnospiraceae bacterium
CGGTAATTCAGGGCGGTATGGCTTGGGTTGCAGAGTATCACCTTGCTGCAGCGGTGTCCAATGCGGGTGGCTTAGGAATCATTGGTGCAGGTGGTGCTCCGGCAGAGTTTGTCAGAGAACAGATTAGGAAGGCAAAGGAATTAACTGATAAGCCATTTGGTGTGAACCTTATGCTTATGAATCCGGAGGCAGATGCGATTGCGCAGGTAATCGTTGATGAAGGCGTGAAGGTAGTTACTACAGGTGCCGGTAATCCTGCTAAGTACATGGAGATGTGGAAGGCAGCGGGCATCAAGGTGATTCCGGTTGTTGCCAGTGTAGCATTAGCGAAGCTGATGGAAAGAGGTGGAGCAGATGCAGTAGTTGCGGAAGGTATGGAGAGTGGCGGACATATTGGTTCGACTACCACTATGGCATTGGTTCCGCAGGTTGTTGATGCAGTGAAGATTCCGGTGATTGCAGCCGGTGGTATTGCAGATGGTAGAGGCGTTGCAGCGGCATTTATGCTTGGTGCAGAGGCTGTTCAGATGGGAACAGTTTTCCTGACTGCCAACGAGTGTACAGTACATCAGAATTATAAAGACATGGTTATGAAGGCTAAGGATATTGATTCGGTTGTAACAGGTACTTCGACAGGACATCCTGTTCGTGGTATCCGTAACATGATGACAAAGGAATATCTTCGCCTTGAGAAGGAAGGCGCTGAGTTAATGGAGCTTGAGAAGTTAACATTAGGTGCTTTGAGAAAGGCCGTAGTCGAAGGTGATGTTGTAAACGGTACAGTTATGGCAGGACAGATAGCAGGTCTTGTAAAGACTGAGCGTTCTTGTAAGGATATTGTAACAGGCTTGATGGAGCAAGCTGAGGCGTTAATGAAGAGAGCGTAGGTATCTTAGCGGCATAGGATACTTTGAGAAGAGCATATGTGCACTGGAAGAGGGTGTTTTGTCATCTTCTTTCGGTGCATATTTTTGGAGCAATACAGAAAGGTATAGGTAATTAAAGTGGGAAAGACAGCGTTTATCTTCCCTGGTCAGGGTGCTCAGTACGTTGGCATGGGAAAGGACTTTTATGATACATACGAGACTGCTAAGAAGGTATATCAGTTAGCAGAGGAAGCAAGCGGCATTAATATGACAGAGCTTTGCTTCGAAGAGAATGATAAGATTAATATTACAGAGTATACACAGATTGCAATGCTTGCAACAGAGGTTGCTATTTTAAAGGTATTTGAGGAGCAAGGTGTTAAGGCAGATGTAAGTGCAGGCTTAAGTCTTGGTGAATATGGTGCTCTTGCAGCAGCTGATGTAATGGATTTGAAGGATTTGTTTCACCTTATAAGACAGCGTGGTATCTATATGCAGGAGGCATATCCTGTGGGCGGTGCTATGTCTGCAGTATTAGGTATGGATGCAGATAAGATTAAGGAAATATGTGATGCAACAGAAGGTATTGTTACCATCGCTAACTATAACTGTCCTGGACAGATTGTTATTACAGGAGAAGAGGCGGCGGTTGCAGCAGCAGGTGCGAAGCTTTCAGAGGCAGGTGCGAAGAGAGTAGTGCCATTAAAGGTAAGCGGACCGTTCCACTCAGCCTTACTTGGTAATGCAGGCGAGAAGCTTGCGGCTGATTTGGATAAGATTGCAATTCGTAATCCTAAGATTCCGTATGTATGTAATGTGGATGCTACATATGTTGAGAGCGCAGATAGAATTAAGAGTTTGTTGGAGAAACAGGTATCCAGCTCTGTATGCTGGCAACAGAGTGTGGAGAGAATGATAGAAGATGGTGTTGATACCTTTATTGAGATTGGACCGGGTAAGACTTTGACAGGCTTTATGAAGAAGATTAACAAAGAGGTAACTGTTATGAATATTGATAAGCTTGAGGACATGGAGAAGGTTCTTGCAGCTTTGAGAGGAGAGTAAATATGTTGACAGGGAAGGTAGCTCTGGTTACAGGAGCGAGCAGAGGTATTGGAAGAGAGATTGCACTTACATTGGCGGCAAACGGAGCAACAGTTATCGTGAATTATAATGGTTCTAAGGCACGCGCTGATGAGGTAGTGGCACAGATTACAGCAAATGGCGGAGAGGCCACAGCAGTTCAGTGTGACGTATCAGATTTTGCAGCATGTGAGGAGATGGTAAAGCAGATTCTTGCAGATTATAAGAAGGTTGATATTTTAGTAAATAATGCAGGTATTACAAGAGATAATCTTGTAATGCGTATGTCAGAAGCTGAGTATGATGCTGTATTGAATACAAATTTAAAGGGTACATTTAATACAATTCGTCATTTATCAAGACAGTTCTTGAAGCTTAAGGCAGGAAAGATTATCAATCTTTCTTCTGTAAGCGGTGTTCTTGGTAATGCAGGTCAGGCAAATTATTCAGCATCTAAGGCAGGTGTCATCGGATTGACAAAGAGTGTTGCAAGAGAGATGGCAAGCAGAGGTATCTGTGTAAATGCGGTAGCGCCCGGATTTATTGATACAGAGATGACAGCAGCATTAACAGATAGTGCAAAGGAAACATTGAACCAGATGATTCCTATGGGAAGAATCGGAAGCACAAAGGATATTGCCAATATGGTACTGTTCCTTGCAGGTAATCAGTCAGATTACATCACAGGACAGGTGTTTAGTGTAGACGGTGGTATGGCAATTTAAGTTGGAAAGGCAAGGAAGATTATGAAGAAAAGAGTAGTAGTTACAGGCTTGGGAGCAATCACTCCTATCGGAAACAGTGTAGAGGCTTTTTGGGAAGGTGTTCATCAGGAAAAGATTGGATTTGGTCCGATTACTTATTTTGATACAACAGAGTATAAAGCAAAGTTAGCAGCTCAGGTTAAGGATTTTGAGCCAGGCGATTTTATGGATAAGAAGGCAGCTCGTAGAATGGAGCTTTTCTGCCAGTATGCAGTAGCGGCAACCAAGGAAGCTATGGAGGATGCTAAGCTTGATATGGAGAAGGAAGATCCTTATAGAGTAGGTTGTGCAGTTGGTAATGGTATTGGAAGCCTCCAGACCTTAGAGAAGGCACATTCTACACTTCTTGAGAAGGGACCATCTAAGGTAGCTCCTTTAACTGTTCCACTTATGATTTCAAATATGGCTTCTGGTAATGTAAGTATCACATATGGCTTAAAGGGTAAGAGTATTAATGTTGTAACAGCTTGTGCAACAGGTACAAACTCTATTGGTGAGGCTTTTAGAACCATTCAGTATGGTGATGCAGATGTTATGATTGCAGGTGGTACAGAGAGTTCTATTACACCAATCGGTGTTTCGGGATTTACAGCATTAACAGCATTGTCTTCTTGCGAAGACCCTACAAGATGCTCGATTCCATTTGATAAGGATAGAAGCGGTTTCGTAATGGGAGAGGGTGCAGCTATCGTTGTATTAGAGGAGCTTGAGCATGCTTTAGCGCGCGGTGCTAAGATTTACGCTGAGGTAATCGGTTATGGCTGTTCATCAGATGCATACCACATCACATCTCCTGCTGAGGATGGACAGGGTGCGGCTACAGCAATGTTGAATGCTGTTAAGGATGGTGGTATCACACCAGAGGATATTACTTATATCAACGCACATGGCACAAGTACACATCATAATGACTTGTTCGAGACAAGAGCAATCAAGATTGCATTCGGTGACCATGCAAAGGATATCAAGATTAACTCAACTAAGTCTATGGTAGGTCACTTGTTAGGTGCAGCAGGAGCAATTGAATTCGTTACCTGTGTAAAGGAAATGGAAGAAGGCTTTATCCATAAGACGGTTGGATTTACAGAGGCAGAAGAAGATATGGATTTGAATTACTGCAAGGAAAGCTATAACGAAGAAATTCCTTATGCATTAAGCAATTCTCTTGGTTTTGGCGGACATAACGCAAGTATTCTGATTAAGAAATATAGTGAGTAAGGTGAAGAATTATGGCAGTATATACAGCTAAAGAAATTTTGGAAATCATTCCACATAGACATCCGTTTATGTTGATTGATACAATCGAAGAACTGGAAGAAGGCGTAAGAGCAGTTGGTAAGAAATGTGTCAGCTTTAATGAGCCTTATTTCGCAGGACATTTTCCGGGAAATCCTGTTATGCCGGGTGTACTCATTATTGAGGCGCTTGCACAGGTTGGAGCGGTAGCTATGCTTGGAATGCCTGAGTGGAAGGGTAAGACTGCATATTTTGTAGGAATTGATAAGGCGAAGTTTAAGCAGAAGGTAGTTCCAGGTGATGTATTAATGCTGGAGACTAAGATTATTAAAGTAAAAGGGCCGATTGGTGTTGGAGAAGCGACTGCATATGTAGAAGGTAAGATGGTTGCTAAGGCTGAGCTTACCTTTGCAATCAGCTAAGAGTTTCGTGGAAAGGTAAGGATTAACGTAATGGCAAAGTTTCAGATTGGAAAGAGAGACAGGTTCTTTCCTATTAACTTACACAATGATTTAGAGGATAAGTTGAAGAATGAGAAGGTAGAGGTGCCTGTAGTAGAGAAGGAACAGACAGTTGATAAGAGTCTGGTTAAATGTCCAAAGTGTGGCAAGATGGTAGATAAAGCAACTGTTGTTAAGAAGAAGTATGTTTGCTATGAGTGTGGTGGTTACTTTAGGGTCAAGACTAGCAACAGAATTCGTATGGTTGCAGATGCTAAGACCTTCGAGCCTTGGTTTGAGGATATGCCGGTAAGCAATCCTTTAAATTTTGAGGGATATGAGGATAAGCTTGCAGATGCAAGAGAAAAGACAGGATTGAATGAAGCTGTTACAGTAGGTCGTTGTAAAGTTTTTGGAGAGGATATTGTATTAGGTGTATGCGATTCCAGATTTATGATGGCAAGTATGGGTCATGTGGTAGGTGAGAAGATTACAAAGGCAGTGGAGAGAGCTACAGAGCTTAAGCTTCCTGTATTTATCTTCTGTTGTTCAGGCGGTGCCAGAATGCAGGAAGGTATTGTATCTTTGATGCAGATGGCTAAGACTTCGGCAGCGATTAAAAAGCATGGTGAGGCAGGTCAGTTCTATTGTTCTATCTTGACAGACCCGACTACAGGTGGCGTAACAGCAAGCTTTGCAATGCTTGGTGATGTCATTATGGCTGAGCCGGGTGCGCTTGTAGGATTTGCAGGTCCTCGTGTAATCAAGCAGACTATCGGTCAGGATTTACCGGAGGGATTTCAGACAGCTGAGTTCTGTGTGGAGCATGGTATTATTGATGGTATTGTGAAGAGAGAGAATCTGAAGAAGACCATTTATTTCCTTGTGAAGACACATCAGTGTAACGGAAAGACTACTTATGCTGATTTTCAGCCTGACAGCGAGTTCCATTTCGAGTTAAGTGAGGCTCTAAAGGAGCAGGTAGTTTATTCGGGTGTTAGAAGTGCATGGGAGAAGGTTAAGGGCGTAAGACAGGTTGACAGACCTTCTGCTATGGATTATATCGAGCATATTTTCGACCATTTTGTAGAGGCGCATGGCGACAGAGCCTTTAGTGATGATAAGGCTATCGTAGGCGGACTTGCTTTTGTAGACGGTCAGCCGGTAACGGTTATTGCGGATGTAAAGGGTAAGACCTTTAAGGAGTGTCAAGAGCGTAACTACGGTATGCCGATGCCGGAGGGCTATCGTAAGGCACTTCGCTTGATGAAGCAGGCTGAGAAGTTTAACAGACCAATTATCAGCTTTGTAAATACATCAGGTGCGTTCTGCGGTATCGAGGCTGAGGAGCGTGGACAGGGTGAAGCGATTGCAAGAAATCTTATGGAGATGTCAGCTTTGAAGGTTCCTGTACTTTGTATCCTGATAGGAGAAGGCGGTAGCGGTGGTGCGCTTGCGACAGCGGTAGGTAACGAAGTATGGATGATGGAGAATGCGACATATTCTATTCTTTCACCGGAGGGCTTTGCTTCAATTCTTTGGAAGGATGCCAACCGAGCTCAGGAAGCCAGTGAGGTAATGAATATTACAGCACAGGATTTGAAGAGATTGAATGTAATCGAGAGAATCATTCCTGAGTTTGGCGGTGCTGATGCGAAGACAGCAGAAGCAATTGCAGGATATATGAAAGAGCATATTAAGCTCTTCCTGGAGAAATTTGATGGCAAGAGCGGAGAAGAGATTGCGCAGGCAAGATATGACAGATTCCGCAGCTTCTAAGGAATCTGCGATTCCTTAGAAGCTGTTAAGGTATCGCACGAATTTGCAATAGAAATTGTAGCTTCGCTACGCAAATTCGGCGAGAAAATGCTTTGAATAGCATTTTCATTAATATATCTGTGAGAACATGGGTATAGAAAGGTAATTTATCATGAGTATAAAAGAGTTGGTAATTGGTGATTTGCGAGCTAAGATTCCTGTGGTACAGGGTGGTATGGGAGTAGGCGTAAGCCTCTCCGGCCTTGCGGGAGCAGTAGCGGCAGCGGGCGGCATTGGTATTATTTCTACTGCGCAGATTGGCTATAGAGAGCCTGAATTTACAAAGAATCCTATAGAGACGAATCTTAAGGCGATTAAGACAGAAGTAGATAAAGCGAGAGAGTTAGCAAAGGGCGGTATCATTGGTGTTAATATCATGGTGGCAACCAGAAGATATGAGGAATATGTAAAGGCTGCTGTAGAAGCAGGAGTTGACCTGATTATTTCGGGAGCAGGACTTCCTATGACTTTACCGGAGTTGGTTGGTCAGGCAAAGACAAAGATTGCTCCGATTGTATCCAGTGCAAAGTCTCTTACTGTAATTGCAAAGTACTGGATGAAGAAGTATCAGAGAAAGCCTGATATGGTTGTCATTGAGGGACCGGAAGCCGGAGGACACCTTGGCTTTAGTAAGGATGAGCTTGCAACCATCACCAAAGAAAGCTTTGATGAAGAGATTAAGAAGATTATTAGTCTTACAAAAGATATGGAAGTGCCGGTAATTGTAGGCGGCGGTGTGTATACAAGAGAGGATATGGAACATTATCTTGCGCTTGGTGCCAATGGTGTACAGATGGCGACGAGATTTGTAACGACTAAGGAATGCGACGCAAGTGATGCATATAAGCAGGCATATATTAATGCGCGCAAGGAAGATATTGAGATTGTAAGCAGTCCGGTGGGAATGCCGGGTAGAGCAATCCATAATGTATTTCTTGACAAAGTGAAGGCAGGAGAGCGATTTATGCGTGGCTGCAAACAGTGTATTATTACCTGTAAGCCGGCAACGGCTCCTTACTGCATCACAGAGGCTTTGATAAATGCGGTAAAGGGAAATCTTGATGAAGGCTTGATTTTCTGCGGAAGTAACGCATATCGTGCAGAGCGTATTGAGACAGTTGCAGATATTATGGAGGAATTTAAATCATGACAATGAAGATAATCGGTACCGGAAGTGCTTTGCCGGAGAAGGTAGCCACTAATTTTGATATGGCTGAAATTGTAGAGACTTCTGATGAATGGATTCGCGAGAGAACCGGTATCGTGGAGAGACATATATCAACAGAGGATACCGTGTCGACTCTTGCAGCTAAGGCAGCGTTTAAAGCACTTGAGGATGCAGGAAAGTCAGCGGAGGAGATAGAGCTAATTATTGTAGCAACCTGTTCACCTGAAATGGAGCTTCCTTGCTGTGCATGTCAGGTACAGAGCATTATCGGAGCAAGCAATGCAACAGCATTTGATTTAAATGCTGCATGTTCCGGTTTCTTATTCGGTTTAAGCACAGCTTATGGTTATATGTGTGCAGGCGTATATAAGAATGCATTGGTTATCGGTTCAGAGGTGTTATCTAAGATTATTGACTGGACAGACCGTTCTACCTGCGTATTGTTTGGTGACGGAGCCGGAGCTGCAGTGGTTGAAATGCAGGAGGGTGAAGACCCCGGTATGCTTGGTATTGCACAAGGTGCAGATGGTACAAAGGGTATGGTATTAAGCTGCCCTGACAGAGTCCTGAATAATCCGTATGTGAAGAATCCGATTGAGCCGGGGTATGTGCAGATGGATGGTCAGGAGGTATATAAGTTTGCAACCCGTCAGGTGCCAAATTGTATTCAGAAGGCACTTGAGAATGCAAAGCTTACTGTTGATGATATTGATTTGTTTGTATTGCATCAGGCAAATATCAGGATTATTGAGGCTGTTGCAAAGAGATTAAAGGCGGATTTATCGAAGTTTCCTACCAATCTTGCAAGAGTGGGCAATATGTCATCAGCAACCATTCCTGTATTGCTGGATGAGTTAAATAAAGAAGGAAAGATAAAGCGTGGGGACAAGATTGTGCTTTCAGGATTTGGAGCCGGCTTAACCTATGGCGCATGTGTATTGGTTTGGTAGAAAGGATTATCGCATATGAAAAGTACGAACAGGACTTTGAATGAGTTGCTGGTCAGTTTATTTGAAAACGTAATGGATATGGAAGAAAAGGCTGTTATCACTGAGGAATTCAAGGATATCACCAATAATGATATGCATATTATGGAAGCGATAGGAATCGAAGAGCCAAGAAAGATGTCTGATATTGCAAAGAGACGGTCCGTAACAGTTGGAACTTTGACTACGAATATGAACAGCTTAGAGGATAAGGGATATATTATTCGTGAGAGAAGTAAGACAGATAAAAGAGTTGTTTTGGTTACGCTGACAGAGAAGGGTAGAAAAGCGTTTTATCATCATAGAGATTTTCATAAGAAAATGATACATTCTCTGGTAAAGGATTTGGATGAGAGTGAAATGAAGGTATTGATTAAAAGCTTAACCAATATAGACCAGTTTTTTAAAACAAGATAGGGTGTTATAAAAGCGCTGAACGAAGAGATTTATTCTTCGCCCGGCGCTTTTTCTTGTGCGCTTAGCGGCGCACGTTTTTCCTTTAATATTTTCTTGGTTTCATACATCTTAGCATCTGCTATAGCCATGGCTTCAGAGAGGGACAGACCTTCGCTGAGGACAAAGCCATGAGCGGCTTCCATATAATAGCTGATACCGGCTGTCTGGTTATGATTATCACAATATTGTCTAAGGGCATCTATACCAATACGATAATCCTTTTCGGGGTCATGACCATTTAGAATAACAAGAAATTCATCACCACCCATACGGTAGCAGTTGCCTTTTCCTACAAAGCTTGCTTGCAGACATGCAGCAAAGGAAGCAATGAGCAAGTCTCCTTCGTCATGTCCGAGAGTGTCATTTACTGTTTTTAGATTATTTAGGTCAAATTGCAGGATACCGATAGGTGTACGATGTTCAATTAAGCAGTCGTAGGTTGCCTGGTGCTCTGCGAAGCCTGTACGATTATAGAGATTGGTCATATAATCTCTGAGTGCAAGCTCATGTATGAAATCGGCTTCTAATCCCTTGCGGAACATATCTGTAAACATATTGAAGTTGTAGAGCAATAGGAAGATATTAAGGCTGGATACAGCGACTAATGCCATGATGGAGTAATCTACAAACACCCCTGACAAATATCCAACAAGACCTACAATGATACCTATGGAGGTGGTAAATAATAGTACGATTAATATTTTACTATGTTTTTTTGTAATTTCGTCCTGTAAATAGCTGTGTACGAGCTGAGCCAGCAGCGGTACAGTAAATCCTAATAAAACATGAGTCGGTGTAAGAAGATTATGAAAATCGGAAACACCGCAAAAGTGTAATATTGCAGAAATAAGTACGTTTAAAATGCTGAAGGTGACATATAATCCTGCAAATATTTTTGGCTTTCCATGAAAGCGATTATATCCTAATAAACCAAGCGGTAGCGGAATCGCAATTAATGACATATACGCTGTCAGTTGCAATAGTTCAGTATATCCAAAGAGGAACTGTAGGAACAAAGATTCCATGGAAGTCCATAGTGTTACCAGCATGGTACAAATACTCAAATATATGATATCGCGTCCCATAGGCAGCTTTCTTCTAAAGAAAACATAGAAGAAAAATAAAATCAGACCAACAATAAATAGCAGGCAGGAAGCCAGAAAAGTGCCTAAAAGCGGAATAACAGTTGCACGAATAACCTCCTGATAGCTGCCGGTAAACATTCGATTGATGGCACAGCGGGAAGAACTGAAGGCTGCAGTTGCATCAATTCTTACTGTAACAGGTGTATCGTGTTTGCCAAGCGGAATATAGTGCCAACGGTTTCCTGTGGATGGGCTGAAAATCCGGCTGTCAATGTACCGGTCAGAGGATATAAGTATGTCATCCACATAAATATCCAAATATAAGTGTCTGGAACGGAATGCAAGCACTTGATTTGCTGTGGTATTGGGAAATGTGTAATATAGCGAATAACATTTTCCGGCTTCAACGTTTTCAAATCCGTTTATTTTTATAGGATTGCCTGATTCGTCTTCCCATACTTCTCCAATAGATAAACCTGTGGAATAAGTATAATGTTGATAATTTTCGTGGGCTGCAATCAGGGCAATCAAAACGAGACATATAATTTCAATTGCAACAAATTGTCTTGCCCAAACTTCTATTTTTTGAAAAAGCTTCATGATACTCCCATGCCTTTCTCTAACACACTATTTGACATAATGCATAAAAAATAAAAAAATATATAGAAACATTTATATATATATGATAAAATATTTTTGAGAATATTCCAACCAAAATCTGCAAATTGATTCAAAAAAGGAATACAAACACTAATTATTAAGAAATATCTGATTGGGGAATCAGGTTAAGGGGTATTATTTTAGGTATAGGGGGAACTAAATATGGAGAAAACAGGAAGAATCATAAAGCGTTATATGTATTATTGCTCAGAGTGTAAGCATCTCAGCTTTCAATATACTTACTGTGAGAACTGCGGTAATGAAGATATGCGGATTACACCTAGAAAATATGGCTTAACCAACCTTGCGTGTATCAGTATGTCTGTGATGGATTTTGAAGCCATGAAGCAGGAGTTTATTGAAGGGGAGAAATATTAGAATGCAGAACGAAATAAATGAGATGGAAATACTTGAGAGAAATATTATTGCACGTTATAATGAATTGTTACAGTCGCTGTTAGAAGAGGGGGACATGGAAACTCTTGAGCGCGTGATTACAGACGAGGACTACAGAAGAATGCTTATGGAGGAGCATGCCAATCACCGGATTGAGACATGCACGTTATACGGCGTTGTGTGAATGTAGTGAAAGGAAGGGATTATTATGAAAAAGAGAAAGAAAACGCTTGCGATATGTCTGGCTTGTATTTTTACAATGCTGATGTCTATGACAGTAAGCGCCAACCCACTTACATGGACAACATATGATAATGGGGTTATGGTTATTGATGGTACGATGGTAACGGTAAGGGTAGCCGGTGATACTCTCTATATAGAAGGTACAGGTGAGGTACCGGATTATACATTGGACACTTTGGCATCAAGACCATGGAATGGATTGAATTTTAAGAAGGTTTATATTGCAGCGGGGATTACAGAGATTGGAAGCTATGCTTTTTATGGCAAGTCTAATATTAACTATGTGACCATTCCGGCTACTACCTTTATTCAAGATGGAACATCTTTTTCGGGTGTGGCTTCGGATGTTATTTTCCGAGTAGCAGGAACAGGCTGTGCATATAAGCAGTTTAACACGATTTTATATAATAGCATTGATAGTATTTCGGCAAATACCCCGATTTCTTATTATAGTGGCGAGAAGTGTTCCATCATTATGGATAATGACAGTATGGCACAGCAGATGCGTGTAACTGCGTATCCATATTTGAAGTATGTATATTCGGCTGAAGATAAATCTGCACCATGGACTTCGAGAAAGGATATGACCGACGGAGCACCGTTTACGTCGTTGGCAACGATAGATGCAGCTAGTAAGAATACTATTTTTGATACTATGACGGCACAGATTAAGCCACAGGGCACGCAGTACATGGAGACGATTTCTTATTTCCTTGACGGATATACATATTTGCGTGCATATAATATGACACTGACTACAGGCAGCAAGCATGAGTTTGTAAAATATACAACGGAGTATGAGAAGTATGTATTAAAGCTTTCTGCGGTGGACCAGGTGCCGTATAGGGAGTACCGTTTGATACAGATTATGCCGACCGGACATATATTGTATTTGGAGGATTTGGATAGCAGCAAGGAGACAGTAACCTTCTCGACCTTCTATCCATCTGCGACATATGCATTGGTATACAAGGATAATTTCATGGGAGCTGCTAATGGAAGCGGTTCTACAAGCACTCAGGATGCTATGGCTGAGTATAACTTTATTATGAGCATGCTTCCGGAGAATAATATTGTAAGCAAATAATGAAAAGAATGGAGTGGTTTGATGCAAACCACTCCATTTTTATGATTCAGCTAATGCTTTCTTTCTTCTACGATATCTGGCAATCCATGCAAAATGATTATATACCCAAAAGGATTCAATCAGTAAATGATGGAAAATGCCCATTCGTCCTTTTACCGTTCCATGATATAAGTGACCGCCGCATGCTAAGACTTTGCGTTCCTTTACATATTGAATCAAGTCGGATTCACAGGTAATCGGCTCTTTAAATTCGGTATAAGCGGTTCCTACACAGTTGGCATGATGTGAGTCACTTCCGCCGGTGGTAGGAAGCCGGTATGTGTCAGCCAGGGCTTTGGCAGCTGTATTGGATTCCATTGATTCACAGGCATTAAAGCCTTCCAGAAAATCAAAGTTAGCCATAAGCTCAGGGTGCTTTTTGTAGAACTTTGTCTGTGTAATACTTAAGTGGCGGTCGCCGCAAGGATGCGCAGGTCCAAGTATGCCGCCATAAAAGTGTACAATGTCCTGTAACAATTTGGCAGGAAGTCCCCGACACTCTAAGAGAGGTAACTTTACATGTTCCGGCATAATCACAATAATATGTCCGGCATCAATGGTATCATATTCAATGCCCTTTAATACAACAAAGTCTGTTACTACGTCTTTTAAATGGTGTTTGTACTTGCGATAGCCGTTATAGGAATTGTGGTCAGTAACAACCATTCCCTGAAATCCCTGATTCTTTAATAATCCAATATATTCCGCAATTGGAATCTTGCCGTCCAGGGAGCCTTCTTTTGTATGACAATGCATATCAAATTTCATGTGTAACCTCCATTGAAATAAAACAACACCCAACAACTATTTTATAAGAAGATGTATTAATTTTCAAAGTATATATTATGGAATTTAAGGAAAATAATTCATGAATTTTAAAGGTAAAAATTGGATATAATTAAGATTTGCAAACTATTTTGTAAAGAAAAAATGAAAATTGTATAAAAGTGTGTGCATATATTGACCGATTGTTAATATATCGGCTACAATATGATTTGTTAATTGTGCAAATTGGAGAAAGGGTTAGGAAAGCATATGATTGAAAAAGGTATATTTAAGATATGGAAGAATGAAGAGGGAAGAAGAGTTGTATATTCCAGAGGCCAGGGTATTGCATCAGCAGAAGAAGTACAGGGACTGATTGATGCGATTATGGAGTTGTCTTGTGAGTGGCAGGATGATAAGGGCTTTGCATATATGGCATTTATAGAGGATTTGGAGCAGGTAGAGCCTACGGCAAGCGAGAAGTATGTTTTGTTGCACGAGACATTGTCGAAGTCGCAGTGTAAGTGTATTGCATATATTGAAGGCAATTCTTACGAGGTATCTGTACAGGCGTCTAAGCATAAGAAACGCTCGGAGTCACCTAAGACTGTGAATAAGTATTTTGCGATTGAAGAAGAGGGTATGCGCTGGTTCGAAGAGTTTGGATTCTAAGACATGTTTATGAACGCATATATTTGTATTGAGGTATCAGCTTCAATATAAATGCATGAAATACTTCATGCATGAAGAGTACGAGGGAAGTGATAAGGGATGAATAAGAGAATACAGGAGTTATGCCGCAGATATAGGACACTAATCGTTATTGGCATCTATATGGTAGTATATTTGGTAGCATTTTACTTTTTGGAGCAGAGACATACCGCATATCATGTGATTCGTTCGGGATTAGACAGTTATATTCCGTTTTGCGAAGTTTTTATTATACCGTATGTATTGTGGTTTTTCTATGTTTCATTGACTGTGATTTATTTGTGTTTGAAGGAAAGTGATGAAGCGGGTAAGCTGACAGTTTTTTTGATGATAGGAATGACTGCGTTTATTGTAGTTTCAGCAATATACCCGAATGGGCATCGATTAAGACCGCAGAGCTTTGAGAGAGATAATATTTTTACATACATGGTATCTGTACTGTATCAGACCGATACATCAACTAATATTTTACCGAGTATCCATGTTTATAATTCGATTGCGGTTATGATTGCAGTGGCAAGAGCAAAGGAATTTAAAAAACATAAGATGATAAGTGCGGGTATGCAGGTGTTGGGAGTTTTGATTATTCTTTCGACGATGTTTTTGAAACAGCATTCAGCAGTAGATGTGATGCTTGCATTGATATTGGCTGCTGTGGTGCAGGTGGTTGTGTACCGCAGACCTAATGAGCAGGAAGTTACAGACCGCTCAAAGAAAGATACGATATTGGAAATGCTGCGCTGGTAGTGCGGTTGCAAATAAGGGGCATCGACTTTATGTCGATGCCTTTTCCAATAAGCCGCCCCGCAAAGCGGAGCAGTATTTGGTGCTGCAATTAAGTTATGAAAGTAATGATTTGGTTGAAACCGGGCTAATGACGAATTTCTGAATACAGTCATAGCTCTCTTCAGGCATAATGTAAACCTTGCGATTACTCTTTAAGGTGAGAGTAACTGCTTCCTTACAGTCATTTACCTGATTACATACGTTGTCAAAATCATTCTTAAGGGTTGTAAAAGAAATTTCGTTCATGGGAACCTCCAAATTTATTAATTGGCGTCACTTTGGGGAATTAGTAGTGACTTTCCTAATAATACATAAAAAGTGTCTTGATTTCAAGTACAATTTTGAAAATATTTTCAATTGTTAACATAATTGTGTAGAATGACAAAATTAGAGTGAAAATGTTGTGAAAGTTGTCTTTGTTCAGAGTATAATTCACAAATCGCTGCTATAGAGCTTCTCTGTTTGGAAATGTTATGTAAATCTAACAAAGAAAATAGTGCAGTTTACCTATAGAATATTCTGTAAACCTATGCTATACTACAATTGTTATATCGGATATGGAATTAAACAGTTGCATTTCCAAACCGAACGACATAACTTTTTATTACTTGAATATTTTTGCTTGAATAATTACTAGATTAGACGGTTTAAGGCTTGCATGGAATGACATAATTGGAGATGTAAACTTTGATACCATAAGTATAACAACTAAGCTCTCGCTTTTAGCGAGAGCTTTTTTAGTCTACAAATTCGGGTTTGCATGAGCGCCGTAGGCGCTGTGAATCGAGCATGCGAATGCAATATCGAGGTGTTTCCGCTTTGCCTGATTGATACACAAACAGACTCTATTTGTCTCAAAAGTTAGAGTTCCGAGCATAAGTGGTACTAGATGTTTTTATTTAATTGTTCTAAAACGTACGCAACCGCAGCCGATTCGCCATCCATGGCTCAATTGGCTGCTGCCACCTTCGTCCAAGCGGTGGCTTGCTATTGTCTCTAAAAACATCAAGAACCACTAAATACTCTCCACAATACTTTTTACGACAAATAGAGTCTGTTCTTTTGCATCAGTCAGGCAAAGCTTGAGGTAGCTAAACAATAGATTT
>SVFJ01000078.1 GCA_015056925.1 Lachnospiraceae bacterium
GCTTTAAACAGTGGACCTTACAGCTCATAAGCATGCTCCTAGGTCCATTAACTACTTAAAACAATGGACCTTACAGCTCATAAGTATGCTCCTGGGTCCATTGCTAATATTTATTCATATAGCACATAAGTATTTTTCTCAGTTAAATCCAAATTTATATAATTGCATCCAGTCCATACAATTGAACTTCGTTCAATTGTCATCGCTCGCAAAAATAGCTCGCTCAATTCAAATTTAATACAGATTTACAACACTACCTAGGCGCCCCAAGATTTGTTGTAAAAAAGGAACGCCATATGACGCTCCTCTGAATCCTACAAATATTTCTCTAACTTTGACTTAAGCTCTTCCTCAATACCAATCAGCTTATTACAAAGCTCCTTTGATGTGCCATCTGCATGAGTGTACTCATTCATATACTTATGAAGAGACTTAATTCCCATGTCGCAACCATCTGTGATTAAATCAGCTACAGTTGCATCACTATTATCCATGCTCATCTTCATAGTGGTTTTCATCCATGACATTCCTTTTGCCATAGGTGCCGGCTCTTTCTCCTGTGCACCATGCTTATTCAGCTGTGCATGAATCTCGTTTCCAAGCTTCTCATGATGCTTCTTGCTCTCCTGCAATAGCTGCTTCATCGCTGAATCACTTACCTTCTCTACTACATCATCAATCGATGAAACTGCCATCTTAGAGCCTGCATCACATTCTTTTAGTAAACAGATCGTGTCCTTATTCTCTATCAAAATAACCATATCCCTTCTCTTATTATTCCAATAGATAGCATCTCCACAATAGCAATAAATATACTACTGATATTGATCAAATACTCTACGAACCTGTTCCTGCATCTTTTTCGCAACAGTTTCTGGTTCTAAGATCTTCACACCTTCTCCAAGACCGAATATCCATCCAAAGAACTGATTGCTCACCGCTACCTTTACCCGAATGGTAAAATGACTCTCATCTGCCGGTGCAATAATAATATCCTTGCCAAATCGGTCAAGCACAACACCAATCAGCCTATTTTCAAATAACAGCTTAACCGTTTCTTCTTCTCCGTCAAACATACCAAAACGCCTTTGTGTATATCCAACCATGTCAGCTTCATTAAACTTATCGCGTCCTTCTCTTGGTATATCCATACAAGCACTTTTAAGCATCTTATCTACTCTGTAATGCTTAATCCTATCCTCTTCTGCATCATGTCCTATCATGTAATAATTCTCATCATCCCAGCACAGTGCCCAAGGACTAACAATATAAAATTGTCCATCCTTTTTAGGCTCTAATTCCTTCTTCATATTCCACTGGCAATATTGGAACTTAAGCTTCTTATTTGAAGCAATGGCAGCATGAATCTCATCTACATTGTAATAAATACTCTCATTCATAGCCTTAATTCTGCCAGACACATAAACCTGTCTTTGCAACTGCTTTGCCTCATAATTACTTGCAAAACTCTCAAGCTTCTTAATCAGCTCGTGAGACTTCTTCTCGGTTATAAACTTCGAAGACTGAATCGCATCTACCAAAAGCTTTAATTCTGCAATCTCAAACTGCCTTGATGCTACATGATACAAGTGGTTCTTTCCTTGCGTTTCTTTGATGATATCAATTCCTAGCTCTCTTATTGCTTCAAAGTCATCATAAATACTCTTTCTCTCCGCACTGACATCATAAACCTCTAAAGCCTTCAAAATTTCAGGCATAGTAATTCCATGATTGTCATCCGTTCTTTCTAGCATAATTTTTATTAAATAAATCAGCTTTAGCTTTTGATTCGTTCCTTTTGGCATATTCTTCTCCTATATCATACTCTCTTAGTTTTACGTCTTTGAACCATATATTTTACAAATAATCCCAGCATTACCACTCCAAAAATGGTTACTATCACTATCATCCTAATCAGCTCTGTCGAATACTTTACTGTAGCAGGCAAACCACCTTCTAAATAAATCACAACATATTGAATACTATCTGTGACACCTGTACACAGATTATCCTCCGCCGCCATAGCGATTGGGGTAAGTGTTTTGCTATTACTATCAAAGCTATAGAACTGCACTTCCCCTTCCGCTTCGAGATATACCTGCGATAACGGGATATGTATAGTGTACTCCGACTCTGGTTTTACCCATGTATTCATTCCATATACGACCAAACTATCTTTCTCTTTCGCTCCTAGTGCTGCCTCAATCTCCTTATAATATCCATCATCTGACTCCAATTCATCTACAATCAGCATTGGAGACTTTGCTCTGCTTCCCTTGGCTACCTCAGCATACTCAGCTGTAACAAAGATACCAGTTTGGGGATTTACTACTGATAACAGTCCACTTGCCGAATTCTTACCACGCCCTGCATTACCCAGCGTCGACAAATCACAGCCCTCTCCGCATATCGTTGCACCAGTTCGTTCCACCTGCTCATAAACGCCTATCGAACGCATAGCGATAATCCGCGAAAGATTCGGTAATGCAGATTTCACATCATTAGGCTGCCTTGTCCAATTCATATAATACACGTTATCAGCCAAGTCTTCTGCTGTAGCCTCATATATCTCTTCTTCCATAGCTTCTATGTAGGAGTTAAAATATGCAGGGTCATATGACTTTCCTGTACACTCTATGCTTCCACCAAGTGTAGCGATTTTGGAGCAATCTTTCATATAACCACGATACTGCTCCATCAAAGTCTCATTCTGATATATCACATTAAATAACGGAAACTTTGCATAGGTCTTAATTGAAAACTCCCTATTTGCAGTTCCATCTGCACCAGGTCTCACATTACGGCTGTACATAACCTCTATATCATAGTTAGCCGTAGATTCTGCATTACTTGGAAAGTAACACCCAAAGCTAAGGTCATAATCCCAAGGAATCAGTAAACTTTTACCATTTTCATCCACATACAGACCATAATTTTGCTTATTTACAAACATATTATCCATCTGGCACAACCAGCTATGCGCTGCAAAATATCTGACTGCCAAATCAACGTCCATAATCTGATTTAATAATTCCAGATATGCTTCGCTATTCACATCTATCTTATTTCCCTCAAAATCAGTCCCCGCACTCAGACAGTTCAGCTTCCTAACCCATTCCATCACTGTTGGAAGCATATCCTCTACATCTGCATAAGTATCCTCATCATACTCCCAAAGCGGAGCATCATCCTCTAACAGCTCCTCATAAATCAGATTCGTTCCTGCCGGCTTACACAGATAGCTACTCAACTCATCATCATCTACCTGCATATACTGCTCTAGTATAGACTCATCAAAAGCCTCTATCATGGCATACACTCCATAATAGGCTCCATTGATATAGAGCTTAGCTAATCCATACTGAGGCGTTGGCAATCCCATCTCATCCATCAATTTCAATGAAAAAAATTCCTTCATCATGGACTTATCAAAAAAGAAATTGTTAAAACTGATTTTATTTGCTCCAAAGAAATTCTGCGTTTGACCATACTCTGCCTTTTTCACATATTTCCCAAAATTAATTGTAAATGAAAATCGGTCACTTCCACCATTATCTGTATACGAATGCTCCAATGTGTAATTTCCCTTGGTTTTTAATCCACAATACCCTAAAGTGACATCACCTATGGTTACACTCGTAGTCATCACCGATGGTGCTTCTGTCGCATTCTGCAATAGATAATTTAGATTATTCTCTTCTATTTCAATCGATACTGTCTGTATGGAATCCTCCAAAAAGTACTTATTGTACTCTCCAAGCATGGCATCTGCCTGTGTTGCAGGGTTCACAACATAATCCTCAGGCGGCGTATTATTCACCATGTCCTCTGTTATCTTCTCTGTAGCTGTACCGTGTGAAATACCTCTATTACCGCCAAAGCCACCACCTCTCCACCCGGCTGCATTAGCTGATATTGTACTAACCAATGTAGTCACCAATATTATCACACAACAATATATAATAAACCTTTTTATTTTTGCTATTCGCACAAGACCCTCTCCCTTTAAGCTATTCTAACGTGCTCTCTTAGGGAAATAACCACATCCCCAAGCACTCAAGTTTACATAAAATTGCACCACAAAATTATATCATAAAAAAATATTTATCGGCACATAATTCAACATAATCAGCTTTATCTACAAATGTCTTTGTGAATTATGCAAATTTATTTTATAGAACAGCTCAAGTAACTTTCCTATAGGACAAGAAAAAGAGATAAAGCATCTCTACTTTACCTCTTCTCCATATCATTTTAAATTTTTAGTAACTACTATTCCTGAACCAAAATCATAACATTTGTTAACTCATCTGAAAAGAAACCTACATTTCCAATTTCATTAACTGTTGTAATTGATTTTCTCTCATACTCACCTGTTAAAGCATTCCATACGAAGACATATGCAGTCTTTCCAGCATATTCTGCTCCAATATTTGCATGAATACCAATTGTCATGCCAAGCTTTATATACTTCATATGCTTAATACTTACTGTATGGAAGCCATTAGCAAAGTTCTCAACAACATCCATAGTTGCACTGAAGTCGATATCTTCCTTTACATCATCTACATCCAATGTGTAACCTACTAAATTGGTGAGATATGAATATACCTGCATTCTCATACCATAATACTTCTGCAATACCTCTGCTCTAAGAAGAGCTCGCTCTGCTGGTAAAACTATATGAACAATACCATCTTCTACTATAAACTGGTCTGCAAGTGGAGTTGCCTCATCTTCGATTACAACAATATTTCCAGACTTATAACTATTCTGTTTCTTATCTTCCTTCTGAGTGTTATCTTCTTTCTTAGATTCCTCGTCGCTTGATGATTCCTCATCCTTTGATGATTCTTCCTTGGCTTCTAACTCTGCAACAATCGCAGAAATCTCTTCATATGCTGCTTTTGCTGCATCTGCATCTGCTTGTGCAAGTGCTGCTGCTTCCTCTGCTACCTTAAGTTCTTCTAAAGCCTCTGCCAAAGCTGCCTCAGCTGCTGCTAACTCTTCGCTTCTTACCGCTGTATTTGCTTTCAGTTCCTCTACTAAAGCTCTTGCTTCCTCAGCCTTTCCTCTAGCTTCTTCTACCTCTGCCATCAACTCAGCAACATAAGCCTCTGCTAACTCTACAGCCTCTAAAGCAACCTCTGCTGCCTTAAGGTCTACTGTTGCCATTCCAACCTTTAATTCTGCCTTACCCACTTCAACTGCTGCATCAGCCAATTCCTTAACTGCGTCTCCATACTGTGTTGCTTTTTCTTCAAGAACTGCAACTGCCTGCTCATGTTCACTACGCTTTTCTTCTACTAATTTGCGTGCTTCCTCGAGATTCTTCTGGGCTGCAAGCTTAGAAACCTCAAGAGTAGCCTTGTGCTTGTCATACTGTGAGCTAAATGGAATCTCAAGCTCTACCTCACCCATAAATGGAATATCTATGATTTCCTTCTGATTTCCATAATAGCTATTGTACAACTCTTCTATCTCATCAAACTCTACCTGAGCCTTTGCCAGCTCAGCTTCTGCTGATTCAAGCTCTGTCGCTGTTGCCTTTTCCTTCTCCTGTGCTGCCTTCTTCTCTGTCGTAGCAGTTTCTACCTTTCCGGATGCTGCTTCATAGTTATTCTTTGCTGTCTCTACCTTCTGTGTAACATTTTCATAACCATCATCTGCAGTATTATCTACCTTAGAATAATCAACCTTAATGATTTCGTTATACTCTACAACACGATAATTTGTCTCTGTTCCGGCAACACTGACTGCATAACCACTTACATTGTAATTTCTAAGTTCAAGACCGGTTAAAGAATCTGTATATGTATAATACAAGCCTCTTTCATCACTAAGAAGAGTCTTCTCCTCTCCGCCTACCATAATTGTCAGTGTGTCACCCTGATCCAAGCATGCTCTAAGAGCGGCTGTTCTATCACTATTTGCCTGATCTGCCTTTGTTTTTGCTTCGTCATATTCGGCTTTTTCAGTGTTATAGCTTTTCATATCTTCATCATACTGAGCCTTTTCTACTAAGTAAGCTGCATAATCTTCGTCATAGCTGTCTACCTTCTCTTGATATGCAGTTACAAGCTTTGTATATCCGTTTACAAACTTTTCATATCCGGGACAAGTAATATTCTCATATATCCACAGACTATCCTGATATGCTTTCACTGCTTCATCGTATGCAACCCATTCTCCCATAATAGAATCATACTCTGCTTTTTGTGATTCATAGGCTGTCATATCCGCATTGTATTTGCTTTTGTCAAATCCGTACCATGACCAATACTTTCCGTCTAAGCTAGACGGTTTTTGAGGTGCTTCTGCGCTAGGTCTCTCAAAATCAGGTTCTTCTACATCCAACGTTGGTGCCACTGGCTCTGTTATATTATTCTGCGCCTTATATGTTTCCCAATCTACTGGTTTCTCGATATTATTCTCTTCTAAAAATGTCTCCAAATCCACCGGCTCAATCGGTGCCACTGGCTTATTTGGTGCAATAGGATACTCAATCGCATCACTTGTACTCTGTGTAGGGACCTCAAATGTGTAAATCTCCTTGTAGTCTCCCTCTGTAATAGCATTCTTAGCATCTTCTTCGTTTGTAAATACACTTTCAGAATCCTTTACATCATAATAAATGATTTCGTATGAACCACCTTCTAAAGCTACAACCTCATACTCCCACTCATTCATACCTTCAAAGGATGGCAACTGTGTTACAGTCTCTCTCTTGACTACAGTTGTTGCTTCCTCGTTCTTATTACATTCGTAAAAGCTGAAGCTACCATCTGCATTCTTAACATACTGATAATATGCTGTATTTCCGTCCTTATCTGTTGCCTCATAAATCATCTGCTTTGTATCTACTAAGTCTACTGTATCATACTTAGCTTCTGCAGAATCCTGATCATACTTGATAACCGCTGATACCAATTCCTGTGTCTTCTCTGCTACCACAGTCTGATCTCCAGCACTTTCAGCCTCTAATAACTCCTTCTCAATTCCCTGAAGAAGCTGTCCATAATTAGAGTTTGCTAATGCCTGTGTCTTCTCCTGCTCTACTGTAGCTTTATCTAAATCACTCTTCGCCTGTTCTAATGTAGCATTTGCCGCATTATAGGCTGCCAAAGCTGAGTCATACGCTGCCTGCGCCTCTGCTTCATTTCCCTTAGCATTATTCAACGCATCCTCTGCATCAGCAAGAGCCTTATCAGCTGCCACTTTTGCTTCTTCCATTACAGTAATCGCAGCTTCAATTCCTTCAACAGTAAGCTCTGATAATGCTTCATATGCTTCTGCTGCCACAAGGAATACTCCTGTCTCCACTACAGCCTCTGTTGCTGTCTTTAATTCCTCTCTTGCAGTCTCTTCCTTAGCTACAACCTCTGCTAACTGATCCTTTGCAGCCACTAATTCTTGCTGAGCCTGTGAAAGCTGTGCTTCCTTCTCAGTAAAATGCTTCTCGGCTTCACCTCTTGCAGCCTCTACCTCTGCCTTTAATTCCTCCGCTTTCTCTACAGCTGCTGTTGCTTTCTCTACAGCCTGCTGTGCATCCTTTTGGGCTGCATTAATTGCTTCATCAGCCTTAGCTTGTGCATCTGCTGCTTCCTTAACTGCTTCGTTATATGCCTTCTCTGCCTCAATATAAGCATCCTTTGATGCCTGTGCATCATTTGCTGCCTTATCTGCTGCATCTAAAGCTTTATTTGCTGCATCTAAAGCTACTGACTGATCTTCCTTTGCATCTGCACTTGTCTCTGCTTTCTTCGCATCCTCTAAAACATCCTCCGCCTTAGAAGCCTCTTCTTCCGCTGTCTCAGCTTCCTTTACCGCTTCATTTGCCGCATTCTTACTCTCTTCAATATCTGTATCAAAGCCATCTAAAGCTTCGTCAACTCTCTTCTCTCCCTCAGCAATTGCCTCTTCAGCCTTCTGCACATCCTGAGTCTCCTGTACTCCATTGATGATACCTAATGCCTCTGAAGAAATAATTTCCTTGCTAATCGTCACTACTGCCTGAACACTTGCTTCGGCCTCCTCCTTTACCTTGGCAAGTATTTCTTCCTTATCTTCTGTAACGCTCTCCTTAACTTCATTTACGATTTCTTCTGCCTTCTGCTTAACCTCACCCTGAATCTGTGACTCAACATTTGCCTCCGCAGCCTCGGCAACTCTTCCCAATCCTCCCACAGGTACTACAGTTCCCATCAAAAGCGATAATGCTAATGTATTCGCTACAATTCTTGGTGTTCTCTTAACTCTCTTCTGTTCCTTCTTCATTTCCTGACCTCTCCTGTTTCCTCCATACTCCACTTATATATAATTACTTAACTCCTCTTAACTTTTTACTTTTTCTGTAATGCACTATTCATAAGTAACACCAGCTCTAGCACACTGCGGAATTTCTGTTCCATTCCGCATTCCTCCCACAAAATCGTGCCTTGCCAGCTTGCATTCTGTCGAAAAAGTATCTTCACGTCAAATGTCTCCTGCTCTCCTCTAACGCCCGTAGGCTCATTACCCTTATCTATTGTGTAAGTATCCTCTGACATAAAGCTCCTCCTCAACTCATATGCCTGAGGATATTTCATTTCATCCAGCAACTCCTCCATCGCCAGAATAAATGACATCAATCCGTTAAACTTTATACTCCCATCAAAGAACGGATTGTATATCCTGCCTATCATAACTTTTTCATTGTAGGAATCCACGCACACAACAGTATCTCTATACTTATTCGCTACTGCTCTGTCTCCCAAAACAGCTTCCCTCCTCTCAATCTCTATCGCGAGTATAACAACTTATGGTTACATGAACGGTTACATTTTAAAATTTGTTCTTCATTTTTTCAAAAAATGTAACCCACCAACGCAAATACAATTTCTCGAATTGTCAGACTTCTCTTTGATTCATTCCATTTGATGTGTTATAGTATATATAGAAGAATCTATGACTAACGAGGGATTTGCGTATGAATCATACACTTCGTATCTGTATGCTTGGCTCATTTACCATAGAAATAAATGGTCACCTGATTAGCGACCGTACTACTCGCTCACATAAAATGTGGGCTTTGTTGGCGTATTTGATTTACCATTCTGAGCAGAAGATATCACAAAGCGAAATCTTTTCTACTGTATGGAATGATGATGAGAAAACAGATAACCCAGCTAATGTACTAAAGGTTATGCTCCATCGTACCAGATGCCTACTAAATGATTTAGATGGCGATTTAGGAAAACAGTGGATTCTATCAAGTAAAGGTGATTATCATCTTAATCCAGAAATCCCATACACTCTAGATATTATCGAATTTGAAAATGAAATAAAGCTAGGACGAGAAAAAACGAACTCTGACGAAAGATTAATCCATTATCAAAAGGCCGTTTCTATCTATAAAGGAGAGTTTCTTGAAAAATTTGTTGGTGACAGCTGGATTATTCCTATTGCATCTTATTATCATGGATTATATGTTGAAATGTTAGAAGAGATGCTAGCACTATACGAAAGTATGCAACAATATTCTGAAATCATAAACCTATGTCAGCATGTATGTTCCGCTGAAAAATATGAAGAGAGTCTCTACATTTACTATATGAAAGCTCTTCTTGCCGTTGAACAATATCTGCCGGCAGCAGAGCTATATCGCAACCTACGCGAAAAGCTTTACGAAGAATTTGGTGTCCAACCATGTGAAGAATTACAAAGTCTCTTCCGTCAGGCACGTCAGGGACTTCATACCGATTTGCTTGATATCAGTGATATTCCAAGACTGATGCACGCCGATAACGATGACCAATCCATGGCACTATACTGTGAGTTTGATATTTTTAAGCAAATATATCACTTCTCATCAAGAGGAATAGAACGTAACGGCACAGTCATTCATCTGATATTAATAAACATTACCGATATTAACGGTGAACCACTTTCTAAAAGAAGTCTTACTGTAGGTGTAAAGAACCTTCGTAACCTGTTTTGTGATAAGCTAAGACGTGGTGACATCGTATCCATGTGCAGCCCTTCCCAATTTCTTATCCTGCTGCCAAATGCCAACTTTGAGAATACTCATAAGGTTATGCAACGCTTAATCAACAGCTTCTATCAGCAATATCCACATACGCCGATAAAGTTGAATCACTTTATTCAGCCGGTAATGCCTGCCCCAGAATTTAATATGGACAAATCTAAGTAAAGAAATGTATGAGCCTTGTAAATATTAGATATAGTACAAAGAGCTCCGCTTTAAAAGCGAAGCTCTTCTTATCTGCGTCATTCTGCCTACATACTTTACACCTTAGCAGTTATTGCAATCACATCATTCTCTGTTCTAAACCACTTTCCATCTGCAGTTCCAAAATGATACAGACTGTCCAAATCATAAACAGAGTAATATTCTATACACCAATCATCACTGCCCTTTTTACACAATTCAAAGGATACAACATTCTTCCTTTTTACCGCGTTATCCAAACGAACAATGAAGGTATCTGTATCTCCCTGCTCAAAATCATCATGCCATGATGTATTCAATTCATGCTTTTCACTCATTACATTACCATTATCATCCTTAATATTAACACAAAGATAGATATCATCATTTGTTCCGCCCCAACTGGTTTTCTTGGTTTTTATAATCACCAAAGTACGTTGAATGATTTCCTCCTCTTTTATCTCATCAATTTCTTTAATCTGCTCAATATCAAATACCGGGAATTTGAATCCCTTCGAACCAACCCAATCATCTACATTTGCCCTGCAAAGACAATTGCTTGTGTCTGCATCAAATACTATCAACAGAGCAACCTTCCAATCATCACTACCGGATTTACGAATACCAAAACTTTCAATATCCTCTACACGAACCGGTTGATCCAGCGTCATATAATAGGTATCCAAATCTCCATTCTCAAAATCATTGTACCATGACTTATCCAATGTAATTTCTTTGGAAGTATGATCTTTCATATGAATAGAAAATTTCACATCATTATCCGTTCCGGACCATCGTGCTGTCGCAGTTTTGATTGTAATTCCCAGCTTAAACACACTATTTACCAAAGTACAATTCTTATAAGCCTCCTCCAGATTATCAAATAATGGAATCTCCGAGATTTCTTTATGGTAAAGCTTTTTCTCTCCTCCCGTTGCCAGAACAATTCCCGTTCTTGCATCTTCGACTATGACATATTTGTAAATCCACAGATTCTCTCCTACAAGCTGCAGTTCAAATCGTTCAATATCCTCAATTGCGACCGTACAAGGCAGGTTCAATTCAAATACATCACGTTTGTTTTTCTTGAAATTACTAAAATAATTTCCGGCTAATGCCATAATCACAGGCTCTGCATCCTTTCTGATAATTCTGAAGAAGACGTCTTTATTGGTATCGGCATAATTCTTATTAGAAGTATGCACAATCACTCTGAGGTTTTGTATAGCAGCTGAAATCCTGCCCTTTTTAAAGCATTCCGGCTGTCCGTATTTCTTCATAATTCCGTTCAACTCATCCACACCGGCAATACAAAGCTTACCCATTGTAAGGCCACGGTAGAAAGGAAGGAATGTAATTCCGTTACCATCCACGATTCTTCCAAGATTATCCCATTCTGTCCGTAACTTGTCAGCTAACATCGTATCTCCGAAAATAAGCGGATTATTTATCAAATGAACAGGATTCATAAAGGCATCCTTTATAACTTCTATCGCCTCATCAAAATCATCTATTTCCTTACTTTTCTCTTCTCCTACAATAATGTTTGCAACACGGTATATGTAAGGGAATGCAGCTTCTTTTAACATATCCTTGATTTTCTCTTTAATATAATCAATTAATTCCGATATTATTGGAATATGAATATTGATGGTATCCAATAAGTCAATCACCCACTTGATTGCATTATATATATCCAGATACGTTTCATTTTGCGTTAGGTATTCAGGAATTAATACCATCAACTCCTTATCACTTTCATCCAACGCTGTTTTGGTTCCATGTAACAAGGACTTCTGTGCAAAAGTCTCCCAAAACTGCAACCAACGGACTATCAATCCCTCCATTTTCTCAATCTCATCTGCCACGAACTGTGTACGGCTGCAATAATCCTCCTCCGCATCATCTCCGCCATTTGCCATATCACTATTATATAGACTTTTTTCCCGATACTTCTCTAGATAAGAAACATAAACCTTAAGGAAGTTCATTTCCTTGGGGTTAGTACTAAACGGTTCCTCCCCGGTTATCTCTGCAGCTCTCATGATAGCAGTCTTTGTACCGAAACAACTTCTCAAATATTCTATAGGAATTGATATCGTCTGCTCCTGCGTTATCCACCCTTCATGACCTGTAGCTTTCAGTCCATCAACAATATAGTCATCCAAATAAGCTTCTACTGCCAGATGCCGAAGTATAATTAATATTTTCTCTGTAGCTCCTTCATAATCTCCCGCATTGAAACCATCCCAAATTCCCATGAAATCCGGGAACCATCCCCTTGCATAGGAATTCACATAATGATGTGTAAACATATCTCCTGCATAATGCAGCATGTATCCCATATAAAATGCCAATGCCTGTTTGGTCTCTTCATCCTGAGGCGGCATCGCACAAAGCTCCTCATACATCATATGTAACCATTTTCCGGAATTCTCCGGATGAATGGTCATTTGTCCAATCAACATATCCGGGAAAAAGTCAGGGCCAATCGCTCCCGCCCTAAAGCAAGCAGGATATGCTAACAAAGCCTTCTTAATCATATCCGGTACTTCATATTCTTCCAAAACACCATTATAGTCTATGAATAAATTGTCTTTTGTTTTCAGCTCCTCCAATATCAGATTCGCCATGTAGATATGTCCCTTACTTTTCATTTGTACCCTCCAATTTTAATACAACATTGAGATATTTTTCACGAATTACATTATTTGACCAGAAAACAGAATCCGGATGCTCCCACTGTTTTACCTTTGTCGGATTCTCTGATATCGCATTTCCTTTTTCGTCAAACCCCATACCATCCAAACTAAACATATAATCCATAATCCTTGGATCCACCGGCAATTCTCCGACATTCATTTCCTTCTTATTGTATAGAATACTACCTGTCTTCTGCATAAAATCTACAAATTGTTTAAGTGCTTCCCCGCATTCATTCTCTGAATAGAAAACCGTACTCTTTCCAAAGGACACATAATTTGCCGCTTTTACATCATAGTAGTACTTTTCATTTCGTTCTACTATTTGAATGTACCTATCCTGATACTTTCTGATACTCTTCTGAAGTGAATAAATAGCCTCCTTACACGAGTAAACCGTATCATAGCGGGTCGACTGAAAATACACCTTATCATCACTTCCCACAATCACATAAAAATAGTCATCACTCACTTCATTTTTTTTAATATTGGCTATCCACCATACCATCGCTCTTCTCCTCCCTCATATTTTGTGCACAAAATTCTACAAAATACCTCTTTTATTTACATTCCGCCCCAATTATACCAACGCTATTTTGCACAGTCAATTGTGTGATATAACATTAGTCTATCTGACTTTTTGTTGATATTGTCTTCTACTGCAAACCCAACACTCAAAAAACAGCGCTTCCATCACAAACTCGTTGATGAAAGCGCTGTTTACTTATTTTCTACCTACAACCTGATACATTTTATCATCAGATTTTTTCACAAGTACTTCTAAGTGGGGTGTAAAATACCCCGCTAATTCTTCTTCGCTGATTAGTCCTAAAGATACCTTGGCTGCAATGCCTGCATGACATTTGTTAATGCGCTCTCTGCTCATCCCATGTGCTACCGAAAGAGTACCACCTTCTTTAAGCATGCCACCTAAATACTCAATCAGTCCTTTCTGGTTCTCAAAATGAGGAAACGCATTATAAATCATAATACAGTCAAATTGCTTTGGAAATACCGTCTTCTCAACATCGCCACAGATAAACTGTACATTATCCTGCTGGAATTTGCTTTCTGCAATATGAATCATCTCGGGCGAAATATCAATTGCCGTTACGCTTTTGACACGCCGTTCAAGATAATCAGGAATCAATACGCCTGTCCCGCACGCGACATCAAGGATATCCTTTCCTTCACTAATCCGGGCATTATCCATGATTTGTTCAATCACATCGTCATATCGAATCATATGCTCATCCCACTGCGCTGCCTGTTGATTGAAAAAATCAATGACGTCATTCTTATTCAATCTCTGCTCTCGCTGCTGCATCTTTATAATACTTGAAGTCAGTAAATACTTCACCCTTATAAGGATTTGTCTTAGTCTTTACAGATTTCCAAATAATATATGACAGCGCAATTATATTGGTAATCAATGCTAATAAGCTGACTACTGTCATCGCAGTCGGATTCGCATTCACAGCTGAACCTGCTGTAATTCCGTTCATAGTGCCATCCGCATACTGTGTTGAGATAGTTGCCCATCTAAACACCTTGCTTCCATCGCTAAAGGTCTCCTGGAACAATGGAAATACCTGTGCAAACATACACCAGATACAGAGCGTATTCGCACGGTTCATAATCCAGCCGCCCTTATTCCATAATAATGCTGCGATAGTTGGTGCTAATAATAAAGCAACACCACAGAACCATGAATGTGTTGGAAGACAGTTATATGTATAAGCAAAGTTCCAGATATCATATACCAAAATATATACCCAAATCATGTCAGGCCATACCATATCCTTCTTATCCTTAGAAGAATAAACAGCCCACCAGCCTGTCATACAGAAGATATTTAATACACCTGCAATACCATTAAATACATTATGCCATCCACCGTAAAGCCATACGCCTTCTGATGAAAGCCACCATTTACCCCAACCATTGATTGCTGATTCAAAATCACTTGCTACTGCAATTAAGATATTAATTGCTACAATCGCGAATGGGAATGCCTTAAACCAATGCTTCTTACCTACACCCCAGCCGTACTTAATCATCATAAAGCCGATACAGCCTGCTAGTGCCGCATACAGCTTCGCATAGTGGAACCAACCATTCATATAAAGATATGTCTGATTTGTTAATGCCCACTCGGCACCACTTGATGCACCAATTGCGATTGCAACGAAATAAATTGTCAAAACAATCGGTACCACACCAAAGGTAATCAAACCGCCAAGCTTGGTTCTTCTTGCAAACTCATTTAATAAAATAAGTGCTGCTAAGACTACGAACATCGCTAGCCACTGATAAAGTGCATTTTCTCCGTAAACATGAAATAACATTGTATTTCCCTCCTCATAATTCATTTATATTGTTTAACATGCTTCTATTTCTTTAATGTTAAACTCATTTCCTTGCAAAAGATATGTATGCTCACTCTTACAATACGGACAAATCTTTCCAAACTCCACCGTACCATAAGTCTGCTTACAATCTTCACAGAACGTTACTCCCGGCAACGTCTCTACCACAAGTTTGGCAGTATGAAGAAGTGCATCCTCCTTATTCATTGCCCATTTCCAGCAATCCGTCAAATAAGCTGGAATGACTGTTGACACTTCTCCAACCTCTACCGTCACAGAAGCAATTTCACTCAGATTATTCTCTTTAGCAATTCTTTTCACACTCTTCACAATATGAAATACTACTCCAAGTTCATGCATATTATTTGTCCTTCTTAAACTTTAATTT
>SVFJ01000003.1 GCA_015056925.1 Lachnospiraceae bacterium
GGTGTTACTCTGGGGCTGGCACAAAGGCGTCTCTCCATTTTGGATTTGTCGCCATTAGGACATCAGCCAATGCATTCTTCTAATGGAAGAGTCAGCATTGTATTTAATGGTGAAATATACAATTATCAGGAATTAAAGAAGGAGCTGGCAGATTATCCGTATGTATCGACTTGTGATACAGAGGTTATATTGGCAGCTTATTTGAGATGGGGAATACAGTTTGTAGAAAGAATAAAGGGAATGTTTGCGATTGCTCTTTATGATAGAGAAGTAAACGAGTTGTATCTCATTAGGGATAGAATTGGTAAGAAACCACTATATTTTTGGAATGACAGTGAGCATTTTGTGTTTGCATCTGAACTAAAGCCTATTATGGCATATCCGTACTTTCAGAAGCAGATTAATCAGGAGGTTTTGGGACGATATTTGTATCAACAGTATCTGACAGGACCGGAAGCAATCTTTCAAAAGGTATACAAGGTATCACCGGGAGGTATTGTAAAGTACAAAGACGGCGTTGTTACCCAGTGGAAATATTGGGATATTAAGACGGTGTATCATAAGAAGAAAGGTACCGGCCCCAAGGATTATGAAGAGGCTAAGTTTGAGTTAAAGAGGATTTTGGAAGCATCGGTAAGGCAGAGAATGATAGCAGATGTACCATTGGGGAGCTTTTTAAGCGGTGGATATGATTCTTCTTTGGTATCGGCAATTGCCCAGTCTGTGTCGGAACAGCCTGTTAAGACTTTTTCGATTGGTTTTCATGAAGAGAAGTATAATGAGGCAATTTATGCGAAGGAAGTCGCAAAACATTTGGGAACGGAGCATACAGAAATGTATATCGATGAACAGGATATGCTTCGTTTGGTAGATTCGATTCCAAAGTACTTTGATGAGCCGTTTGCAGATAGTTCCCAGATTGCAACGATGCTTGTATCGGAACTGGCAAAGAAGCATGTTACGGTAGCACTCTCAGGTGATGGCGGAGATGAGTTTTTTTGTGGTTACAATTTATATACAAAGGTTTTACAGGCACAGAAGCTGGATAAGATAGGTGCGATTGCTCATCAAATAGGTAGGATAGGCAATCTCGAGAAGCATTATCCATTTAAAATGAGAGTAATTTCTAAGAATCGTAATAAGGATGCAAAGACACAGTTTGTTGGCGGTAATACTCTGAAAGTTGCTCAAAGTATGGTACGTGAACCGGGAATATGCTGCTATTATGATAGGGAGACTGCCTACAATGAAGCTAATTGGCAGGAGCGCAGAATGCTTTTGGATATGGATACATATCTTCCGGGAGATATTCTTTGTAAAGTAGATAGAGCTTCTATGAAATATTCTTTGGAATCCAGATGTCCGATTTTGGATGTAGATGTTATGGAATTTGCATTTAGTATTCCTCATGAGTTTAAATATAAAGAGGGTATGAAGAAGAGGATTCTAAAGGATTTGACATACGAGTATATTCCAAAAGAATTGCTAGAGAGACCTAAGGTAGGTTTTGCAGTGCCGATGGACAAGTGGTTACGTGGACCTTTGAAGGAACAATTGCTTGAGATGGCAGATGTACAATATCTAAAAGAGCAGGGATTGTTTGAGGAAAACTATGTTTCGGATTTCATTACTAACTATTTAAATAAGGGCGATGCAGGGGCAGGAAGCGGCTCGAATTATTCAAGGATGATTTGGGCATTTTATGTGTTTCAACAGTGGTATCAGACTTATATTTAGGTTGTATGGTTAGGGGGAGGTAACTTTGGATTTTAATTCATACATTTTTATTTTGCTATTTTTGCCATTGGTATTGTTGGGATATTATGTACTTCGATTGGTTCGAAGGGTTCCTTTGGCGCAATATTGGCTGATATTGGCCTCGTTGGTATTTATTGGTTATGCAGATGTTGCATATTATTCGTTTTTGTTTGTTAGTGCAGGGGTGAATTTTCTTTGTGCATTCTTACAGCAAAAGATATCGGAGAAAAGTCTTCTTAAAAGGTTGCTAATGGCATTTGCAATTGTAGGTAATGTTGCAATATTAGGATATTTTAAATACTCCGGTTTTATACTTGCTAATTGGAATGCATATATGGGAACCGAGTATATAGCAAAGACGCTTTTGGTACCGATTGGAATCAGTTTTTGGACATTCCAACAGATTGCATTTCAGGTGGATGTGAACAGGGGGACTATTTCCAAGCTAAGGCTATCTGACTATTTGTTTTATTCATTCTATTTCCCAAAGCTGGTGCAGGGACCAATTGCAAAATATCAGAATCTGGTGTCTGTATTTCACGATGAAGAAAGAAGAAAGTTTAATACTGATATGTTTGCCTGCGGCTTATGGTTTTTTGTGGTCGGTTTGGCAAAGAAGGTATTGGTTGCAGATGTTCTTGCGGCAGCAGTGAAGTGGGGATATTCTACATCTGTAGATGTAATGACATCCATGGATGCGATGTTAGTGGTGTTGTGTTATTCACTTCAGATTTACTTTGATTTCAGCGGATACAGTCATATGGCTGTGGGTGTTTCCAAAATGCTTAATATTGATATTATGGATAACTTTGATGCACCTTATCAGGCGAAATCGATTATGGAGTTCTGGAAAAGATGGCATATTTCACTTACTACCTTTTTGAGAGAATATATTTATTTCCCTTTAGGAGGGAGCAAGAAGGGAAAAGTTCGTACTTACCTGAATACCATGATTATTTTCCTGTTAAGTGGTTTGTGGCATGGAGCTTCGTGGACTTATGTTGTATGGGGAGCGATGCATGGTGTTGCAAGCTGTTTGAACAGAATGTTTCATAAACAGTGGGAAAAGCTTAGTGGTGTAGTCAGATGGTTGTTCACATTTATATTTGTTAATATAACATGGACATTTTTCAGGGCTCCTTCTGTTGAATATGCAACAAAGATTTTAGGTAAGGTTGTAAGAGTAGATAATCGTGGTGTTAGCGATGGTTTGTTGGAGACTTTTCGAATTACGGAATTTAAGTATTTTGCAGCTAAGTTTGATTGGTTCAATGATATGCTTGCAGGCTGTAAAGGTTTAGAAATGGTAATATTTGTATTAACGGCACTTATTATTTCTCTAAATGTGAAAGACCGTGCAGAGCAGTTTAAGCCAACAGTGGTTAAGTGCGTTATGACAATGGTTCTTTTCCTATGGTCGGTTATTTCACTTGCAAACGTAGTGGAATATATCTATGGTAGCTTTTAGAAAGGGGGCAAGCATGAAAAGTAAAACTTATATTATGATTTCAGTGATAGGAATGCTGGCTCTAGTACTGGGATTTGTCGGACTTACTGTATATGTTGATCCGCTTTTTCACTACCATGCGCCTGTGGAAGGACTGGAATATCCTTTGTTTGATGAAAGATATATGAATGATGGTATTATTCGTCATTTTGATTATGATGCGGTAATAACTGGAACTTCCATGACACAGAATTTTAAAACATCTACTTTGGATTCGTTATTTGGAACCAATGCAATTAAGGTGCCTATGTCAGGAGCTACATATCGTGAAATAAATGAGCTTTTGGAAGATGCATTTCGATATAATGATAATATTGAAATGGTGGTGAGAGGTCTTGACCTAACGATGTTGTTTACAGATAAGGATAGTATGAGCTATGATGAGTATCCGGAGTATTTGTATGATGACAACATATTTAATGATGTATATTATGTATTGAATAAGGATATCTTTGTTACTTATACAGACTATGTATTTGAGTTCATGGAAAGTGGCGGTAAGTCATCCACCTTTGATGCATATAAGAACTGGCATGGACAATATGAATATAATGCAAATGCTTTGAGAAAAGGGTATCAGAGAAAAGAACTTTCTGAGGAACAGTATGTTTTGACTGAGGAAGAGGAAGCAAAACTGCGTGGGAATATGGAGCAGAATGTGATTGAACTGATTAAGGCGCACCCTGAAACGGAATTTTATTTGTTTATTCCACCATATAGCATATTGTATTGGGATGATTTGCAGCGGATGGGGACTTATCAAAAGACATTGGAGGCACATAGGATTCAGGTAGAGATGCTGCTTCCGTATGAGAATGTTCATCTGTATTCTTTCTTTGATGATTATCTGATGATTTGTGATTTGGGCTATTATATCGATAGTTTGCATTATAATCAGTTTTACAGTGAAAAGATTCTTCAAAATATGAAGGATGGTATTGGATTATTATCAAAAGAGAACTATGAAGAATATTTTAAGATGCTGATATTCTATGATTTGTTTGATTATGAAGCATTCTTTGCATCTGAATAAAAAGCTTCAAAGATAATAGTATTTGTAGTTGAGAAATGAGGATAACATGAAAAAGATAGCACTATTTATCAGCTCTTTGCAGAAAGGCGGCTCGGAACGAGTAATGGTTAATCTTGCTGAGTATTTTCAGGCAAAAGGGTATGAAGTATTGCTGGTAACACAGTATCAGAGAGAAGTAGAATACGAGATATCTTCGGAGATAAAAAGAGTATATTCAGAGCCAGAGCCAGCGTTTGTGCAGGGGGGGCGTATTCATAACTTTTTGGTAAGATTCCAAACGATGAGAAAGATATGGAAAGATTTTGAACCGGATGTTATCTTATCTTTTATCGGTAAAAATAACTTTATGGCAATCATTACAGCACTAGGACTGCCTGTTAAGGTAGTGTCTTCTGTTCGAGGTGAGCCTCATATGGAATATCCTGGAAAGAACCGACAGCTGGCGAATATTTTGTTTTCTCTGGCTGATGGCGTTGTTTTGCAGACGGAACAATCCAAAGATTTTTTTTGTCATCAGGTGGCAAAGAAAGCAGTTGTGTTACCTAATCCTTTAAATTTACAGTTCTTAAGAGAAAGATATACAGGAGAAAGAGAACCGGTTATTATTGCAGCCGGACGATTGGATGAGAATAAGAATCATGCAATGCTGATACATGCGTTTTCAAAAATAGCGAATGATTTTCCGAAGATGCGTGTTGTAATCTGTGGTGAGGGAGAAAGCCGTCTGGAGCTGGAAAAGTTAATTGCTGAGTATGGTTTGCAGGGTAGAGTTGAGTTACCCGGAAGTGTATCTGATTTGCCTGAACGCTTATATAAGGCAGCAGTTTTTACTTTGACTTCTAACACAGAAGGTTTGCCGAATTCACTCATGGAAGCAATGGCTTTAGGAGTACCTTGCGTTTCGACGGATTGTCCTTGTGGAGGGCCTGCCATGTTAATACGGAATGGAGAGAATGGATTGTTGGTTCCGGTGAGAGATGCAGATGCATTGGCAGAGGCGTTTAGAAAAATTTTATCTGATTCTAAGTTTGCGGACAAAATGAGTAATGGAGCATATGAAATCACAAAAGAGTTGCATCCGGACAAAGTAAACAGTGAATGGGAAAAATATTTTTTGAAATTATTAAAAAAGTAAACAATTATAGGAGACCTTGTAAAGGGGTCTCCTTTTTGGCGGAAGTGAGGCGTCATTGAAAAATAATAGTATTTGTGGTATTATCACAAAGATAAGGTAGAGTAGGTGTATTATGTTTACTTGAAAAAATTAGATATTAAGCGGGAGTTATTATGGTATTCAATTCGTTTGACTTTTTAATTTTTTTCCCGATTGTTGTATTGATATATTATCTGATTCCACATAAAGTACGCTATATATGGTTGCTAATATCATCCTATTATTTTTACATGTGTTGGAATGCTTCCTATGCGTTGTTAATATTGTTTTCTACTGTGATTACGTATTTAGGAGGATTGGTTACAGAGCGGATAAGTCAAAAGTGGAAGAAACCGGTTGTATTTTTGTGTATCGCTACGAATTTGGGTGTATTAGGGTATTTTAAGTATTTTAATTTTTTTATCAACAGTTTGAATGATGTGTTTGGACAATGGAATATTCAGTGGGAAATAGCGCAAGTGGATGTTTTATTGCCGGTAGGTATTTCTTTTTATACATTTCAGGCTTTGGGATATATTTTGGATGTATATAGAAGGGCTGTAAGGGCAGAGCGTAATTTTTTGAGATATGCATTGTTTGTGTCGTTTTTTCCACAGTTGGTGGCAGGACCGATTGAACGTTCTAAGGATTTGTTACCGCAGTTCAAGGAAAGGCATTATTTTTCACTTGTACAAGTCAGAGATGGACTGGTACTCATGCTTGGGGGATATTTTTTGAAGTTGGTGATTGGTGACAGGATAGCGGTTGTGGTGGATACTGTATATGCAAATCCGGAGAGTTACGGAGGATACTATATAGTGATTGCAACGATGCTATTTGCAATACAGATTTATTGTGACTTCGGTGGATATTCAACAATTGCACAAGGCGCAGCCAAGGTTATGGGATTTCATCTGACGGATAATTTTGATTCTCCGTATTTGGCACGTTCGGTTGCTGAGTTTTGGAGACGTTGGCATATGACATTATCCGGTTGGTTTCGTGACTATGTATATATACCATTAGGCGGCAATCGTAAAGGGAAACTTCGTAAATATTTGAATTGTATCATTGTTTTTGGTTTAAGTGGATTATGGCACGGAGCTGAGTGGAACTTTGTGGTTTGGGGACTGTTGAATGGACTATATCAAGTAGTTGGTGATTTACTAAAGCCACTGAGACATAAAGCGTCGAGAGTTATGAGATTGAATGGAGCAACATTTAGTCATAAGCTGTGTCAGACGGTGGCAACATTTATATTAGTTGATTTTGCGTGGGTGTTTTTTCGAGCTGACAATATGACAGTTGCGTTGCAGATGATGGATAGTGTGCTGCATGCAGATAATCTTCATATTATCGCAGATGGTTCTCTGTACAAATTAGGATTGGATTGGAGAAACTATATGATTATGTTGTTGTCAATTGTTGTTTTGCTTGTTGTAGACTTTTTGAAGAAACGTGGAGTTTCTGTGCGGAGCTTCTTGTACAAACAAGAGCTATGGTTTCGCTGGTTGGTGTATATTGCAGGAGTATTAATTATTCTCATATTTGGAATGTGGGGAGTTGGTTATAATGAACAGGGATTTATATATTTTCAATTCTAAGTAAGAGAGGATGACCATGAAACAAAGAATTTTGGGGATAATTAAGGTAGTGTGTTTTCTTTCTTTGTTGTTGTTATGTTTATGTGGGATAACAAGATTGTTTCAGAGAAAGACAAGTGTCATTAAATATGCAGATTTTTTTGCACAGAAGGAAGATTTTGATGTTTTGTTTTTTGGTTCCAGCCATGTGGTCAACGGTATATTTCCTATGGAGTTATGGGAGGATTATGGGATTGTATCTTATAATTGCGGAGGCCATGGACATCAATTAGCTACGACCTATTGGCATATGCAGAATATTTTGGAATATACAACACCAAAGCTGATTGTTTTGGATATTTTTGGTATGCATTATGAAACCAAATATGCAGCGGCAGAGCAGCTACATGAGTCATTTGATATTATGCCGATAAGTGAGACGAAGTATAGAGCGGTACAGGATTTGTTTGATAACCCGGAAAGCGAAGATTATGCAAGCAGATGGGCTTATTTTTGGGATTTTAGTGTATATCATTCAAGGTGGAATGATTTAAAGGCAGAAGATTTTAGCTATAAAGTGAATTGTCAGAAAGGTGCAGAAGCAAGAATTAATGTGGCAGAACCGATGGATTATACGATTATCGGGATAGATGAGGTTTATGCAGAGGATACTATTTCTCAGCAATATTTATGTCGGATTATTGAGGATTGTCAGGAAAGAGGTATAGAAATTTTACTGACTCATTTGCCTTATCCGGCAGTTGTGGAATATCAGCAGGCGGCTAATATGACCTATAAAGTTGCAGAGAAATATGATGTTCCGTATATAGATTTTGTTCATATGAATAGTGTAGTGGAGTATGATACGGATTGCTATGATAAGGGGTCTCATCTAAACCCATCCGGTGCCAGAAAGGTAACGGATTATCTGGGAGAGTATATTATGGATAATTATGAGATACCGGATAGAAGGAAGGATGAGGTATATGAGCAGTGGCATAAGGATTATGATGAATATACACAGTGGAAATATGAAAAGCTAAATGAGCAGACTGAACTAGATGATTTGTTAATGCTGCTAAGGGACGAAGAATTAAGTGCGTGTATTTATATTGCAGGCAGTTCAGGATACCTTGAGGATGGGCAGGTTCATAGACTATTGGATAATGCTGTTATAGAGGGAAGCTTGAAGAAGCTTGTACCTGCAACAGTTAATAAGAGTGATTATTTACTTGTGATTGACAGATTACAGGAGAAAATATGGGATTTTGATTTGGCGCAGGACAAAGATACGTTAGATTCATCGATGGGACGGGTTGTTATTGATGATTTTTCATCGGGTGATAAGAAAATATGGATAGATAAAGTGAATATGCTTGAGAAAGAGTCAGCGGATGTTGAGGTATGGACCAAGGTACTGGTGTTTGATGCTTCTACGGGAGAAATCGTATCTGAGTTTGAACGAGCCGGAGAGCGTATGGAATAGTATGTTCATGTGAAGGAGAAAAAATGTGCGGAATTGCAGGATTTTGTAATCGTCCAAGAAATTGGAAAGAAGATATAGAAAAGATGAATAAGCGAATGTATCACAGAGGACCGGATGCGGGTGATGTGTGGGCTTCTGATGATGCAAATATAGTATTAGGGCACAGAAGATTGTCTATTGTAGACCTTTCGGATACAGGAGCGCAGCCAATGCATTCAGCATCAGGCAGATATGTATGCGTTTTTAACGGTGAGATTTATAATTATAAGACAATCAAAGATAGATTGATAGCAGACAATAAGGTGACTGCATTCCGAGGAACATCTGATACGGAAGTTTTGCTGGAAGCATTTGAGGCATATGGGGTAAAGGAAACGATTGCCATGTGCAAGGGAATGTTTGCAATTGCTTTATTGGATAAACATACCGGAAAGCTTACACTGGTGAGAGACAGAGTGGGTGAGAAACCACTATATTATGGTTTTGTAAACGGCAGTTTTGTTTTTGCGTCGGATTTGGGAAGTATTGCAGTATTGGATGGATTTCATAATCCAATCGATACGAAGGTATTGCAGATTTATTTTGTGCATGGATATATTCCGGCACCATATTCTATCTATAAAGAGATATATAAGCTGGATGCAGGATGTATGTTGGAGATTGAAGCACCGTATCAAAAGCCGGAAATTAGTGCGTATTGGTCTATTCGTGATGTTGCTAAGTATGGAGAGGAGCATCCGTTCAAAGGTACCAGAGAAGAGGCAGCAGATGAACTGGAAAGATTATTGAAAGCTTCTATTAAGGAGCAGATGGTAGCAGATGTTCCGGTAGGTGCGTTTTTGTCTGCCGGAATTGACAGTAGTACAATTGTTGCTTTAATGCAGGCGCAGTCCACCAATAAGGTCAAGAGCTTTACGATAGGCGTGGATGATTCGAAGTATAATGAAGCGGTATATGCAAAGGAGATTGCGAAGCATCTTGGGACAGACCACACGGAGTTATATATTTCCGAGAAGGATGCAAAAGAGGTCATTCCAAAGCTTGCAGGTATATTTGGTGAACCGTTTGCAGATTCATCCCAGATTCCGACGTATTTGGTAAGTAAGCTGACAAGAGAGCATGTAACAGTATCTTTGAGCGGAGATGCAGGAGATGAATTGTTTTGCGGATATCACACATATTCCTCAATAGAGCGTATCTGGGGGAAGATGAAGATGGTACCATATCCTGTACGTAAGTTGTGTAGTTCACTCTTGTTAAATGCACCGTTTGGTAAGAATAACAGGGTATATCAGGTTAAGTCACATTTATTAGGTGCCAAGGGACCGGAAGCTTTGTACGAGTTATCTTTGGAGCAAGAGCCTTTGAGTCATGAGGTAGCATTGGAAAAAGATGTGTATCAGTATAAGTATAATCAATATCCATACGGGCATTTAAAGGAACCGCAGAGCAGTATTATGCTTATGGACATGCAGATGTATCATCCTGATGATATTCTTGTCAAGGTAGACAGGACAGCAATGGCTGTTTCGTTGGAGACCAGAGTTCCAATGCTGGATAAGGATGTGGTAGAGTTTGCTTGGACCTTACCGATAGAGTATAAGAAGCAGAATGGGGAAGGCAAACTGGTTCTTAAAGATGTGTTATATCGTTATGTGCCAAAGGAAATGATGGACAGACCTAAGACGGGTTTTTCCATTCCGATTATGAAGTGGTTAAAGGAGCCGGAGCTTAGAGCATGGGCGGAGGCTTTGATAGACCGTAAAACTTTGGAACAGCAGGGGATTTTGAATCCGGATGTTGTGTGGAGGATATGGGAAGATTTTATTGAGAATGATATTTGGAGAGTTCAAATTTGGTACATTCTTATGTTCCAAAGCTGGATGTGTACAGAAAGAGTGTACTAAGGTATATTTGGAGAAGGAAAATGATAATTGTTCATGTGATGGGCGGGCTTGGTAATCAGCTGTACCAATACGCGATGTATGAGAAATTGAAATCTATGGGGAAAGCGGTCAAATTAGATACCCATGCATATACGACGCAGAATGAGAATGATAAGGAATGGCGTAAGCTTGAATTGGAGTGGCTGGAAGGTCTTTCGTATGAGGTGTGTTCGGAGGACGAGAGAACTGCATTTTTAGATAATAGCATGAGTATGCCCAACCGTATCAGGCGTAAGTTGTTTGGAAGAAAGAATCATACCGTTTCGGAAGAAAAGATGTATATGCCTGAGATTTATGAGATGGATGATGTTTATTTATATGGATATTGGGCATGCGAGAAGTATTATGAGGATATGATTCCCGTGTTACAGAGTAAGATACGTTTTCCGAAGAGTGATGATATAAGAAATCAGCAATGCATGGAACAAATGCAGAGAACAGAGTCTGTAAGTATTCATATTCGAAGAACAGATTATCTGTCAGTTGCTGATGGTGCCAGATATATGGGGATTTGCACGGATGCGTACTATGATGCGGCGATAGAGTATATGAGAAGTCATTTGCATAATCCGCAGTTTTATATTTTCTCGGATGATATCGCTTATGTAAGAGAGCATTATAGAGGAGAGGATATGCATATTGTTGACTGGAATATCGGTGAGAATAGTATGTATGATATGCAGTTGATGAGTATGTGTAAGCATAATATATGTGCAAACAGTACATTTAGCATTTGGGGAGCAAGGTTAAATCAGAATCATGACAAATTGATGATTCGTCCTCTTCGTCATGATAATTACGAAACAGTTCCGGCAGAGCAGATGCAGGAATATTGGAAACAATGGATACTAATGGATAGTAACGGAAGACTGGTTTAAGCTTCTGTTAAAATAGGGAGATAAAGAATGCAGGATTTGATTTCGGTTATTGTGCCTGTTTATAATATGGAAAAATATCTGGATAGGTGTATGAAGTCGGTTTTGGAGCAGACTTACCGGAATTTAGAGATTATTTTGGTAGACGATGGTTCGACAGATGCATCGCCGCAGATGTGTGATGAGTATGCCATGAAGGATAATAGGGTAAAGGTGGTTCACAAGCAGAATGGTGGTTTGTCGGATGCCAGAAATGCAGGGCTTACCATAGCGACAGGTACTTATATAGGTTATGTGGATAGTGATGATTGGATAGAGTCCGACATGTACGAATGTATGTATTCAGCCTGTGTGGAGAATCAGGCTGAAGTGGCTGTTTGCAGATATGCGTCGGTGTATCCGGACAGAACCGTGAAAGCAGGAACCGGTAATATATATGTTTTTAACAAGGAAGAATTAGTAGATAAATATATTAGCGATGACGATGAGATAATTATATATAATTCTGTGTGGAGTAAGCTTTTTCATCGAAGCATCGTAGAGGGAGAGCTATTTCCGGTAGGGCATAATTCAGAGGATATCATGTATACAACAAGAAGCTTTTGTAAGGCAGCAAGAGGTGTATATATAGATAGATGTTTGTATCATTATGTGCAGGATAGAGAAGGAAGTATTATGAATACGAATCGGACTGAAAGAATGTTTCGTGATGAAATACCTTTTTGGAGAGCACATATTAAGTGTATCCGTGAGATGATGTCTTCTCATTTGGGAGATAAAGCGGCATATTGGTTTTATAGAAGAATGTTGGCATATTATCTGGATTTGGTAAGATGTGCAGACACAAAGGCTGCTGCTCGGCAATTAGCAGATATGATTCGGAGTGAGAAGCAGGAAGTAAAGCGGGTTTATAGACAGCTTGCCATAACCGGAGGAGATAAAGTCCGTATGCAAATATTTATGATGCGACCGGGTATCTATTATTGGGTTAACAGAATTTATGGATTTCTTCGGACGGGTACTGTTTAGTGATAAGGAGATAATTGGATGTTTACATTGAGTGATAAGATGCGAAAGAGAATATTTTATCTGGCGGTAGTGATAAGCTTTGTTGCAATTTATGTATATAATGTTTTGACGCCGCTTGTATCGGATGATTTAGCATTAGACACATCGAAGTTTCATACTGTTTGGGATATATTGAAGGATGAATATCATAATTATATGAATTGGAACGGAAGAAGTGTTTTGCAATTTATCATGAAATGTTTTTTGTGCGGACCTAAGTGGTTTTTTAATATATGTAACAGTGCGTGCTTTGTATATGTAACACTGTTGATATATTGGAATATAGAGAGAAGAAAGAGATATGATATTGTCTTATTTACACTAATCAATTTGATGCTGTGGCACTTTGGTGTTGCATTTGGACAAACTGTTTTGTGGATGAGTGGTGCATGTAATTATCTGTGGGGCGTGATGATTATTCTGTCTATGGTGACACTCTATCGCTATAAGTTGGCGCATCAGGATACCATAAAGTATACGAAGCTTTTGGCAGTGGGGATGCTGATTTTAGGTGTTTTAAGCGGTTGGTGTAATGAGAATACTTCCGGAGGCGGATTGCTTTTGGTGTTGGTGTTCTTTTTAATATATTATATGCAGAATAAAAAGATAAAGCCGTGGATGATAACCGGGATTGCAGGAATGGTAATCGGTCTGACAGTTATGGTGTTGGCACCGGGTAATCGTGCACGAGCAACATTGATGTCCGGGGAGAATGAGGGGATTATGAGATATCTCGGACAGTTTCTCAAGATAAATCAAGCGGTTTATACTTATATGTTTATTATGCTGGTGATTATGGTTGTGATATTGGTATATCTTTATTTGAAAGGAGAAAAACTTTCGCAGATATATATGCCTTTGATATTTGCAGGTGCCGGAATTGCAACAGCTTATGCATTGATTGTTGCACCGCCTGATACCATGGACAGAGCATATTTTGGCGCTGTAGTGTTTGTTACCATAGCTTGTATACAAGCGATTGCATATATTCCGGAGAAAGAAGTGTTGTTTTGTACCCTGAAATATGCAGGTGTTATTTGCTTTATGGCGTATATGTTTTTCTCATATTGCGAGAATGGAGCGAATCTTATGCGTATTATGAGAGAAGTAGAGGAAAGAGATGCTTATGTAGAGGAGCAGAAAGCACAAGGAAATTATGATTTGGTTGTGCCGATGATTCGTCCTCAGTTTGATAATAAATATACCTTTATTTATTTGAATGATGTAGAAGAAACTTCAGATGGATGGGGTAGTTATCTTTATAAAACATATTATGGATTGGATAGTATAAGAGGTGTTCCAAGAGAAGAGTGGACGGAGTATTAGAAGATGTTATTTAATTCTTATATTTTTATTTTTCTGTTTTTGCCATTGGTATTGTTAGGATATTATGGATTGAATCATTTTAAACAGAATAAGTTGGCAATAGTTTATGTGATTGGTATGTCATTTTGGTTCTATGGCTATAACAGTATAGAATATTTGTGTATCTTAGTGTTTAGTATACTCATTAACTATCTGCTGGTAGAACTGATGAGTCGTCTGCAAAAGCAGGAGGTTCGCAGAATCCTGTTATTATTAGGTTTGGTATGGAATATTGGTGCGTTATTTTATTATAAGTACTTTGATTTCTTTGTTGAGAATTTTAATAAGGTATTCCATACAGACATTGCGTTTCTTGAACTGGTATTGCCTCTTGGAATCAGCTTTTATACATTCCAACAGCTTTCGTATGTGATTGACTCCTATAAGAGGGATTGTGAGAAGTATAGTCTGGTTGAGTATGCGGCTTATGTATCTTTTTTTCCGCAGTTGATTGCAGGCCCCATTGTTTACCATGATGAGCTGATACCACAGTTAAGGGATGAGGCAAATAAAAAGTTGAATTTTGATAATATGGCAAAGGGTATCTATGCATTTTCACTTGGCTTGGCAAAGAAAGTATTGCTGGCAGATACTTTTTCCAGATTAGTAGCGGTAGGATATTATGATATCTATAAGTTGAATGCAACCAGCACTTTATTGGTTATGGTATGCTATTCTTTGCAGATATACTTTGATTTTAGCGGTTATTGTGATATGGCATATGGTATTGGCTATATGTTCAATATAAAGCTACCGGTGAATTTTAATTCACCTTACAAAGCGGCTTCCATTACAGAGTTTTGGGATAGATGGCATATGACCTTGACCAGATTTTTTACAAAGTATGTGTATATTCCTTTGGGTGGAAGCAGGAGAGGAAAGTGTAGAACCTATCTGAATATTTTTATCGTATTTGCAGTAAGTGGTCTGTGGCATGGTGCAAATTGGACATTTATTGTATGGGGGTGCATGAATGGCATAGCCAAGGTGCTTGACCGAATGTTTCATAAGGTGGTAGAAAAAATTCCAAGACTGGCAGGCATCATATTAACCTTTACTTTTTCAACGTTTGCATGGAGTTTGTTTCGTTCAAAAAGTGTGGCACATGCAAGAGTTTTGTGGTCAAATTTCGCGAAAAAGCCATGGGGAGAGATTTATCCCCCGTTTATAGAAACATTTGACGAATTAATAGAAGCAGAGGTTTTGCAGCATTTTAATATAGGTGGAATCTTGACAATATATCCATGGTTATTGCTTGTATTGTTTGTAGTTGGTGTTACGATTGCATCTATGACAATGAGAAATACACAGGAGAAAGTAGCGGTTATGAAGTTAACCACGAAGAAGGTATTGGTCGTTATTATTCTTCTTGTGTGGAGTGTTTTGTCATTATCACAGGTAAGTGAGTTTTTATATTTTAATTTTTAGAGGATATGAATGAAACAGAATAGTGGGAAAAAATGGTTTATTAATTGCATAGTGATATTGGGAATTTTGTTAGGTTTGATTTGGTTAATGGTTTATATTTTTGACCCGTATTTTCATTTTCATAAGCCTTATTCCTTTGTTTCATATCGATTGCATGATGAACGTTATTGTAATGATGGTATTACAAGACATTTTGATTATGATGCGCTTATAACGGGTACTTCTATGTCTCAGAATTTTAAAGTAAGTGAGATAGATAATTTATATTCTGTGAATGCAATCAAACAGCCGTTTTCAGGTGCCGGCTATAAGGAGCTTTCTGAGAATCTTGACAGAGCATTACAGCGTAATGAGAAACTTCGCACAGTGTTTTGGGGAATAGATTATAATGCGATGATTCGGGATGCCGATTGGGCTGCATATGAAGAATACCCAACATATATGTATGATGATAATGTATGGAATGATATCGCATATGTGTTTAATAAAGATGTATTATACCATGGTGTACTGCCGAATATAAGGATGACACTGCTAGGACAAGAAAGTACTTCTATGGACGAGTATTCTGCATGGGACAAGGATACCGGACTTGAGTATATTCTTAATAATTATGACAGAGATAATGTGGCAGATTATATTCCCTCTGAGCTTGGTGCGCAGGAGGAAGAGCTTGTAAGAGAGAATATTACTCAAAATATTGTGCAATTGGTGAATAAATATCCGAATACAACATTTTATTTGTTTTATACACCGTACAGCATTTGTTATTGGGATAGTCTTTCGCAAGAGGGAAGTATGCTTAGGCAGTTAGAAGCAGAGCTTATTACAACAGAGCTGTTATTGGAATGTCCGAATGTGAGATTATATAACTTTTTTGAAAAACATGAAGTGATTTGTAATACAGATTTATATAGAGATAAGGAGCATTATTCAGCAGAGGTAAACAGTATGATACTGGAATGGATGCTCAATGATGAATATTTGGTAACGAAGGATAACTATAAGGCAAAGTTGCAGGCGGAGTATGGATTTTATATGAATTATGATTATGATTCTATATATGAGTAAGGAGTAGAAAACATGGATATCTTTAAGAAGTTGAGTTATATATTTGACAAAAAGCAAAAAAAGCAATTTGCTGCTTTGACGGTGATGCTTTTGGTTGGAGGAATTTTGGAGACAATGAGCTTTGGCGCATTGATTCCTGTGATATCATTAATTATTAACGAAGAAGCTGTGGCTCAGAATGAGAAGGTGCAGAAGATTATGAATTTTCTGCATATTGAATCGATTGGTTCAATTATGATACCATTACTTTTTACAATTATGGTACTTTTTGTGTTGAAAAATATTTTTATATTATGGAGCGTTAATCAGAAAGCAAAGTTTATTGCGACAAATCGTAATAAATTAATCAGCCGTGTTTTGCGAGAGTTCTTGAACAGACCATATGAATTTTATCTGGATGCGGATATTCCGACTGTGTTTCGATTGACGGATTCGGATATACCAAATGTTTTTGGCATGCTTATGGCAATTACTTCTTTGATATCAGAGGCTGTGGTTGTGGTGCTGTTAGGTACGACTTTGGTGGCAATTGATTTTAAGCTGACTGTATTTATGGTAGTAGTTTTGGCGATTATGTCAGTTGTGGTTTCTAAGATTTTAGAACCGAGAGTAAATAAGATAGGACAGAAGAATCAGGAAACTCAGAGTAGAATTGCGAAGTGGAGAATTGAAGCGATTTATGGAATCAAGGATGTAAAGGTGTTACATAGAGAGAACTTCTTTGCAGACAGCTATGAAGAAACCGGAAAGGTTGGAGCCGTGTATTCTAAGGATTATTCGGTTATGAATTCTCTTCCGAGATTATTGATAGAGACAGTATTTATTGTTTGTATTCTAGGATATATCATTGTGTATGAGCTGAGTGGTAACTCCGTAAGTCAGCTGGTTACGATGATTTCTGCTTTGGGTGTTGCAGGAATCAAGCTGCTACCAAGTGTAAATCGTATCAATACCTATTTAACAGAGATTGCTTATTACAGACCGTGCCTTGATTATGTATATGAGAATCTTAATATTAATGCTTTAAATGAGAAAAATAATCCGATGATTGAGGCAAAGAACCCGGATGCAAAGCTTAGTTTGAAAAACGAGATTTCTTTGAGTGGAATTGTTTATGCATACCCGAATACTGATAAGTTGATATTTGACCATGCCAAGATGAGCATACCATATGGCAAATCAGTTGGAATTATGGGACCTTCCGGTGCAGGTAAGTCTACTATTGTAGATATACTTCTTGGCTTGCTTAGACTGCAGGAGGGAAGCATTACCTGTGATGGTGTTGATGTGTTTGATAATTACCCTGCCTGGCTTGCTCAAATAGGATATATTCCACAATCTATTTATCTGATAGATGAGCCGATACGAAATAATATTGCATTTGGTATTGCAGATGAAGCAATCGAGGATGCGAGGGTTTGGCAAGTGTTAGAGGAAGCGCAGATGAAGGAGTTTGTAGAATCTCTTCCTCAGGGCTTAGACACTACAATTGGTGACAGAGGTGTTCGCTTATCCGGTGGACAAAGACAGAGACTTGGTATTGCAAGAGCATTGTATCATAATCCGGAGATTTTGGTATTTGATGAAGCGACATCTGCTTTGGATAATGACACAGAGGCAGCTGTTATGGAGGCAATTAACAGCTTCCATGGAAAGAAGACGATGGTAATTATTGCACACAGACTTAATACCATAGAGAAGTGTGATATAATTTACAAGGTTGATGAGGGAAAGATTACGGAAGTAACCTTATAAAAGTACTGTCTGTTCGGCGGACAGGTTGTTAGAGTTGGAGAAAGATAATGGTATATGATTGTTTTCAATTTTTTAACGAACTGGATATCTTAAAGATTCGACTTCATGTTATGAGTCCGGTGGTAGATAAATTTGTCATCAGTGAGGCAACAGAGACTTTCTCTGGAATGAAGAAGCCATTGTATTATGAAGAGAATAAAGAGTTGTTTGCAGAGTTTGCGGATAAGATTATTCATGTGGTAGTGGATGATACGCCGCAAGGTGATACGCATGATAGAGATACCTTCCAGAAAAATGCCGTTACACGCGGATTAAAGGAATGTACGGATGAGGATATCATTATTTTCAGTGATTTGGATGAAATTCCTAATCCTGAGAAGATAAAGGAAATCTTAAATGATTTCAAAGAAGATAAAATATATCATTTTGCACAGAGATTATTTTACTGTTATCTGAACATGGAGGAAGTGTCCGGAAATCTATTGTCTTATGCAGGAGAATTTGAAGGTGTAGAGCGTAAGAAATGGATAGGTTCTAAGATGTGCAGCTATAAACTGTTAAGGGAACAGGGGCTGTTGCTTGGAGAATTACGTTTCCCGGAACGTAAGGAGATAGGAATTCGGGTAGAGGATGGCGGATGGCACTTTGGTTATATGGGCGGTCACGGAGAGAAGGATATCCGTAAGCGAGTGAAGGATAAGGTAGTGTCAGCAGCGCACCAGGAGTATAATTCCAAGCGGGTGTTATCACAAGTAACAGACCAGATAAAAGCAGGGAAAGATATTTTTGGACGAGATGCAGAATTTGTTCGATGTGAGATAGATGATAGTTATCCGCTGTATATCAGAGAGCATCAAGCGGAACTGGAATTTCTGATAATGCCGAAAGAAAAAGCAGTTGCAAAAGGCCTTAGAGGAATCAAGATGGCTTTACGAGAGTGTGGTTATCGCATGTTGCTCTTAGGTAAGAGACTGGCAAAAAAGATATTACGAAGAAGGTAAGTGGGAATGGTTAAGGTATCAATCTGTATTCCGACATATAACAATGTGCAGGAAGTAAAGCATTTGTTAGACTCTGTTTATGAGCAAAGTTATAAGAATATAGAAGTGAATGTGTCGGATGATTCTACGAATTCGGAGATTGAAGAACTGGCAAAGGTTTATCAGAAACGATTTGAAGAAGAGCATATAGCTTTTCACTATGTTCATAATCATAAACCGCTTGGACATATATTCAATTGGAATGCGGCAATTGAAATGGCGACGGGAGAATATATTAAAATTATGTTTAGTGACGATTGGTTCACGGAAACGTCGAGTTTATCGGAGTTTGTTCGAATGCTGGAAGAGAATCCTACGGCAGATATTGCTTTTTCAGGCAGCAGACAGGTATTTCTTGCAGACGAGAAGATGGATAAGTTAAAGCAGCAAATAAATGCATCAGAGAAAAAGAACTATGACAGGTGGGCATCAGAAGAGTTTTTGACAAAGCTTCGCAAGGATTATCGACATTTGTTTTTGGGAAATCAAATAGGCGCGCCGAGTGCGGTGATATATCGAAGAAAGCAAGTGGCGGCGTTGTTTGATGAGGAAAGTAATTGGGCATCGGATATATTTTTATATTTTGATATTCTAAGAGAGAATCCAAGCTTTGTATCAACAAAGGCTCCTTTGATTTCCATAGGTGTTCATGAACATCAGTATACAGAGAGCTTTACAGACAAGGATATGCGTATTTATAACGATTATCGATATTTGTATACAAAATATGGATTGCATGAGTCAAAAGATTGTAAGACATTTTTTTTAAAAAAATTTATTGTAAAGTACCGAATGGGCATGCAGGAGGCTGTGCGGCTTGAAATCGGCAGAGCGGCTTATGTTGTAGCATGCATTATGGAATTTACAGATACTTTAAAGTGTTTTATTTCAAGTAGAATAAAGCGGTGGTATAAGGTGGGATAGTATGACAGTATTGGCAACTGAATTATTGAATGGACAAGGCTTGGGAAATCAATTGTTTTGTTATGTCACTACGCGTTGCCTTGCCTTGGATAAGGGATATGATTTTTGCATTCTGAATCGGGAAATCTTAGCAAATAACATTCATAGTAACAAAGGAATGTACTTTATGGATTTGGAGTGTGGTGTAGAACTTACGAAGGAGTTCTTTGATAAGGTATATCACGAGAAGGAAGATAGAATCTATGTAGGGAATTCGATTCATGATATTACCAAAGGCTGTTATATTACCGGAAAGGATACACACCTTACAGAGCTCAAGGAATCCACGTTGCTTTATGGTAATATGCAGGATGAAGCATACTTTATAAAATATCGTGAGCAGATTAAACAATGGATGCGGGTAAAACCTGAGTTTGAGCATTATGAGTATTCAGCAGACAATATTTGTGTGATTAATATAAGGGGCGGAGAGTATTTTGGTAGTCCGGAATTGTTTTTGAGAAGAAAATATTGGCTGGATGCTATGAAGCTTATGAGAAAAAAACGTGCAGATATGCAGTTTGTTGTTGTGACGGACGATTTGGAGGCGGCAGCAAAGATTCTGCCTGAAGTACCTGCGTATCATGGTGATTTGGCGACGGATTACACACGGATAAAGAATGCACATTATTTAATACTATCAAATTCTTCTTTTGCGTATTTTCCGGCAATCACAAGTGATACTCTTCAATTTGCGATTGCACCTAAGTATTGGGCAAGGCATAATGTATCGGATGGATATTGGGCTTCTGAGCAGAATATTTATCAGAATTTTATGTATTTGGATAGAAAAGGATGTCTTTTTACGGCGGAGGAATGTCGTAGAGAGCTGGAAGAATATAAAAAGAAATCTAAGAGATATCGGCAGATAGGTATTAAGTTAAATAGATGGCAGAAGATAAAAGCCTGTGTCCGAATTAAGTATTTGCTTTATAAGGATTGGGCCGGCAGAATAATACGTTCTCTGTTGAGAAGAATAAAGAGGTTGACGCATGAAGGAAATGCAGGATAAATTGCAGCTGCCACAAGTGACTTTGGTTGCTATGACAAGTGTCAATGTGAAAGCGACGATTAAGGCAATGCAATATAGTATGAGAGGAATTGAATTTGGTGATGCGGTACTGATTACGCATAAGAAGCCGTTTGGGCTTCCTAAGCAGATTCGATACAGCTATACCAGTCAATTGAAGACGATAGATGATTTTAATTACAAGATGGTGTATGAATTAGGTGACCATATTCAGACGGATTATGCGCTTATTGTGCATGCAGATGGTTTTGTTGTTCATCCGGAGATGTGGCGGGATGAATTCCTGGAGTATGATTATATAGGAGCACCATGGCCGTTGCCGCCGGAAGGTGATACAACTACATATAGAGATATCTATGGTAATATATGTAGAGTGGGGAACAGTGCAGGTATTCGAAGTAAAAGGCTGATGGATTTCCCTAAGAAGGCTAATGTTCCATGGGAAGGCGAGTATGCATACGGGCGAATGTGGTTTTATGAGGATGGTTTTATTTGTTGTAAGATACGTCATTTGTTAGAGGCAGAAGGCATGCGGATTGCACCGTTGGAAGTGGCTAAATATTATAGTCATGAGAAGATGATTCCGGAAGTGGAAGGAATTGTTCCGTTTGCTTTTCATAAATGGGAGGGAACGAATGCGCAATATCCGAATTTTTGTAGGCCATCGATAAAAGAACGATTTAAGAAATTCATTAGAAAAGTATTGTGTTAATCGTGAATGATTGCGATAGGAGGCATAATGAACAAGACAAAGAATTTTTTTGTAATACACAATTTTAATACGGTACCTGCGAATTTACTGGAATATTGCGAAGACTATGTTATTTATGATTGCTCTGATGATGTCAAGGTGAAGGATGAGCTACATGATAGAAATTATAAGGTTGTTGATATTCCAAATACCGGACATAATATCACAACATATTTTTCCTATTTTGCAGAGCACTATGAAGAATTGCCAGAGGTAATGTGTCTGTTAAAAGGAAATATGATACCAAGACACTGTTCTAAGGAATTTTTTGAACAGGTGTATAATAATCAATCTTTTACGTTTTTGTATGATGAAAAGCAATATTGGGATAAGTACAGTAAGTTTAATGCGGATAATCAAAAGAATGAGATTGGGCCTGCATACATTGCGATGGAGAATGTATATTTAGAGATAAATAATTCATGGTATGTGGAGTCAGAGAATCATCCAAAGAAATATTTTAATGATGTGGATGATTTGATGAGATTCATTTATAAGGAGCCTATGATTCCGCAGTATTATATGTTTTCGCCGGGAGCATGCTTTATCGTGAGAAAAGAGCAGGTGTTGCGACACAGTAAGGAATTTTACCTGAATCTTAACAAACTTATGAACTATGGTATGAATCCGAGCTTTCCATCAGAGGCGCATCAGATAGAGAGAATACTGCCGATTATTTTCAATTCACTGTGTGAAGTGAATCCTTGGATGAATCATGAAGCAGAGTTTGAAGCGAAGCTTCCGGAGTGTAGCGCATATATTCAGTATAAATATGAAAACAGGCCGAGAAGGTTTGGAAAGCTTAGAAAGGTTTTAGGGTTGATATAAAGAGATTATAAGGAAATGAGTATGAAGAAAAGAGAAAAGAGTCTGGTGCCGGATATATGTTTTTATGTGGCACTTATGATTGAATTAATGATTGTTATTCTTGATAAAAGTGCATATATCATTCATTATGAGGGACAATGGTTTCGCTTAACTTTTTGTTTGTTTGGTGTAAAGGCTCTTTTTAACAGATATACATGGAAAGAGTGGTTAGGCTTTGTTACGGTAGGAGTTGTGGGCGTTATTTCATACTATGTAACGGGAAGAAATGAAATGCTGCGAATTATTATGTTGGTGGCAGCATGTAAGGGAATGAAGTCCGACAGAGTATTGAAAACTATTTTTTGGACAACTCTAGCCGGATGTACGGTATTGGTGCTGCTTTCTCTTACCGGTATTATGGGATTGGTGTCAATCACAGCAGAGTTTAGAGTTGGTAGAGTGGAGACAAGATATTGTTTTGGTATGGGACATCCCAATGCATTTCATTGTATGGTATGGGCATTGGTTACATTAGGCTGTTATATTTATAGGAATAAGCTGAAGCTTTGGCATTATGCATTGTTGTTTGTTGGTAATATTGTGATATATATGTTTTCGCTGTCGAGAACAGCAGTAATAGTGACGGCGGTAGTGATTATCCTGTTTGCGATGGTTTGTTGTTGTAAGCAGATTGCTGACAGGAGACTGTTTTATGTTGGGTGTGCATTAACAATTGTAGCATGTGTGATTATGACAGTAGTTCTATGTGAAACTTTGGAATATTCTGCGCTTGTTCAAAAGATTGATGAGAAACTTTCTTTGAGAATATGGGTAATTAGTGTAGTAGAAAATGCCATGCCACATGATTGGACATTGTTTGGTTTGCCGGAAAATATAGAGTATTTTGATATGGGAATTGTAAGGCTTTTTTATTGGTACGGATGGATTCCGGCATGCATATATTTTGCAGTCAATTTTTCCTTGATTATAGTGGCATATAAGAAGAAGGATGCGTCATTGGCTGTTTTGGTTACGACGTTTATGATGTATACGGTAATAGAAGCGCACTTGATTTCGGACTATTTGTTGCGTAATTATTTGTTTGTATTATACGGGTTGGCTTTGACAACATCAAAGGCTGATAAAGACAGGACAGCCGAGTATGCGTTGTGGGATATCAGACGGATTAGAAGAGGGGTAAAGTGTGAGTAGTAATAAGAAATACAAAGTACTTGAAATGTATGGATTATTTTTTATCGATTTGGCAATGATTTTATTGTCGTATACAATTGCATATGCGATACGATATCATCAGTTGATTCATTATCAGCAGGTGTCATTGCATACCATAGTTTGCCTGATGCTGATGCTGGTATGCGTTGCATACAGGCTGCTGATTAATGGTGACCGTAATTTTGTGGGAAGAGACTGGGTAGTAGAGTTTATTGCTGTGTTTAAATATGAAGTGGCAATTCTGGTTGTGGTGATTTTTGCATTATATTTTGTGCAGCAGGCAGGAGAATACTCACGATTGGTGTTTGGTTATTTTGCCATTATCAATACCTTACTTACCTTTGTTTTACATCAATGCTTCAAGACTATAATGAAGAAATATCTAAAGAGTGAGCATGCTAAGATACCTGTTTTGCTGGTTGCAGAGGTGAAGAATGTAGAGAAGATATTAGACAATCTAAAGCAGAAGATGCCGATAAATTATGCAGTGACAGCTATTGTGCTTTTGGATGGAGATGGTCGTGCGACAGAGGTTGACGGGATAGAGGTGATTGCAAATCGTTCTAATATGCTTGCAAAGGTCAAACAGATAGCGCTTGATGAGGTATTTATCAGTGTAGAGAATGAGGATGCAGCATCGGTGCGTCAAATGATACGTGATTTTGAAATGATGGGTGTAATATGTCATTATGACCTTGCGATAGCAGAGTGGAGTGCCAATGCAAAGCAGGTTGGCGATTTTGCTAATTATACGGTGGTTACGTATTCTTTGAATCGGCATGATGATAAAAGGTTAATTATAAAGAGAATGATGGATATTGCAGGCGGATTGGTGGGATTACTTGTAACAGCAGTATTGACACCGGTTGTTGCATTAGCGATTAAGCTGGAGTCACCGGGACCTGTATTTTTCTCGCAGATTCGTATTGGAAAGAATGGAAGGCGTTTTAAGATATATAAGTTTCGTTCCATGTATCAGGATGCGGAAGCGCGTAAGAAGGAGCTTGAAGCCCAAAATGAGATGTCTTCAGGATTGATGTTTAAAATGGAGAATGACCCGCGTATTACAAAGGTTGGAGCATTCATTAGGAAAACAAGTATTGATGAGCTTCCGCAATTTTACAATATTTTGGTTGGAGATATGAGTCTGGTAGGGACAAGACCGCCGACTGCAAATGAATTTGAGCAGTACGACCCTTACTTTAGGCGTCGTTTGTGTATGACTCCGGGGTTAACCGGATTATGGCAGGTAAATGGAAGAGGAAGTGTATTTGACTTTGAGGATGTTATCAAGTATGATTTAGAGTACATAGATAATTGGTCCTTGGGGCTGGATATCAAAATATTATTGAAAACGGTCTTAGTAGTACTGACAGCAAAGGGAGCTAAGTAATTAAGAACGGAAAGGCAAGAATTGTTATATGAAAATTGCGATGTTAGGGCATAAAAGAATACCATCCCGTGAAGGTGGAGTAGAAATCGTAGTAGAAAACCTCGCAACTTCAATGGCCAGATTAGGGCATAGAGTTACTGTATATAATCGTAGAGGCTATCATGTGGCAGGAATTGATAATGGCAATGATTTTACAGATAAGGAATTTATGTATAAAGGCGTACGCATTATCAGTATTCCTACATTCCCGCAGAAGGCATTAAATGCGATTGTTTATTCAGCACTGGCAAGTATCAGGGCTGTGTGGAAAAAGTTTGATGTGATTCATTTTCATGCAGAGGGACCATGTGCTTTGATTTGGTTACCGAAGCTATTTGGTGTAAAGACGGTTGCGACCATACACGGTTTGGATTGGAAAAGGGCAAAATGGGGTAAGTTTGCCTCGCTTTTCTTGAAGTTTGGAGAAAAATGTGCAGCAAAATATGCTGATGAGATTATAGTGTTATCAAAAAATATGCAGGAATATTTTAGGCAGACTTATGCAAGAGAGACAGTGTATATTCCAAACGGTGTACAGATATGCGAGAATCGAAAGGCAGATATTATAAAGGAGAAATATGAATTGGAAAAGGATTCGTATTTCTTGTTTTTGGCAAGAGTGGTACCGGAAAAAGGGCTGCACTATTTGCTGGATGCATTTGAACAGTTGGATACAGACAAGAAGCTGGTGATAGCCGGCGGATGCAGTCATTCTGAGGAATATTTTTCGCAGATACAGGATAGAGCAGAGAAGATGGACAATGTGATAATGACAGGATTTGTACAGGGAAGGGAACTGGAAGAACTCTTCTCTAATTGTGTTTGTTATATTTTACCATCTGACGTAGAAGGTATGCCGATTAGTCTTTTGGAGGCTATGAGTTATGGATGTAGATGCATTGTAAGTGATATTCCGGAGAATACAGAGGTTGTAAAAGATTATGCATTAACGTTCAAGAAGTCTGATGCCGGAGATTTGAAGGAGAAGATGGAAGAATTATTGAAGGATTATTCAAATTCAGCTATATGGAGTTCGGATAAGATAAAGAAGTACATTCGTCACGAATATAGTTGGGATGATGTGGCTAAGGAGACATTAAAGGTATATGAGAGTATTATTGGTTAATAAGTTTCTATATCCTAACGGCGGTTCAGAGACTTATATTTTTCAGCTGGCAGAAATGCTCAAGTCTATGGGCCATGAAGTTGAGTTTTTTGGAATGGAGCATGAGAATAGAACTGTTGGTAATCGTGTGGGAAGCTACACGTCAAATATGGATTTTCATACGGGAAAGTTTCAGAAGCTGTTATACCCGTTTAAGATTATATATTCAAGGGAAGCGCGTAAGAAAATAAAGAATGTATTAGTGGATTTTAAGCCTGATATTGTGCATTTGAATAATTTTAATTTTCAGCTGACTCCCTCTATTATCTATGAGATAAAGAAGCATCATATTCCTATCATTTTTACGGCACATGACTATCAGTTGGTTTGTCCTAACCATTTGATGGTGAATGGAAAAACCGGTAAGGTATGCGAAAAGTGCGTGGGTGGAAACAGTTTTCAGTGCACAAAGGATAAATGTATACATGGCTCATCTGTAAAGAGTTTGTTGGGAACGATAGAAAATAAGCTCTATGCGGCGCTTAAAACCTATCGTTTCATTGATGTTGTGATTTCGCCCAGTAGATTTAATCAGTGCCAGTTAGATAAGAATCCTGCATTGAAAGGTAGAACTATGGTGTTGCGCAACTTTATTTCTGTAGAGAAGCCGAGTGAGATTGACAAGAAGCCATATGTTCTTTATTTTGGAAGATATTCGGAGGAAAAGGGAGTAAAGACTCTGATAAAAGTATGTAAGAGATTAGAGAATATCCCTTTTGTGTTTGCGGGAAAGGGCGATTATCAGGAGGAAATAGTAAAACTTCCGAATGTAAAAGAGGTTGGTTTTCAAAGTGGTGAAGCATTATGCAAATTGATTGCAGAGGCACAGTTTACTGTGCATCCGTCAGAATGTCATGATAATTGTCCGTTTTCAGTTATGGAATCACAAGTGCTCGGAACACCGGTGATTGGTGCAGAGGTAGGAGGTATTCCGGAGCTCGTGGAGGAAGGCAAGACAGGATATTTGTTTGAGAGTGGTAATGTTGATGCTTTGGCAAAGCAGATAGAAAGCTTATGGCAAGACAGAGATGCGTGCCGCCGGATGGCAGAGCATTGTGACACTGTAGAATACATGAGTTGTTATGAATATTGTGTGGAATTACTTGAAATTTACAAAAAGGCAATAGAAAGGTATGGTAAATAGAATGAAAAATAATTTACATGGTTCTATCATTATTACTTATAGATGTAATGCACGCTGTAATATGTGCGATTGCTTTAAGGACCCGACACGTCCTGAGGAGGAGATTGATTTAGCAACACTTGAGAAGCTCCCACAGATGGCATTTACGAATATTACGGGCGGAGAGACATTTATTCGTCAGGATATTCATGATATTGTGGAGTTATTGTATAAGAAGACAGACCGAATTGTAATTAGTACAAACGGTTATTTTACAGATAGAATTATTCAGCTTTGTAAGGATTTTCCGGAGGTGGGAATCCGTATCAGTATCGAAGGGCTGGAGGAAACCAACAATGCAATCAGAGGGTTGCCGGATGGCTTTAACAGAGGTTATGGTACTTTGAAGCAGCTTGTGGAGATGGGGCACAAGGATGTTGGCTTTGGTATGACTGTACAGGATATGAATGCCAAGGATTTGGTTCCTTTGTATGAGTTGTCTAATGAGCTTGATATGGAGTTTGCTACGGCAACACTTCACAATTCTTTTTATTTTAGAAAGACAGATAATAAGATAGATGATAAGAGAATGGTTGCAGAAGCATTTGAAGATTTAATCAATGAGCTTCTGAAGTCGAAATCACCGAAGAAGTGGGCAAGAGCATACTTTAATCATGGTTTGATTAATTATATTTATGACCAGCCAAGACTTCTACCATGCGAGATGGGGACAAATGGATTTTTCCTGGACCCATATGGTAATGTGCTTCCATGCAACGGAAGTACACAGAAGATGTCTATGGGTAATTTGCATGAGAACACATGGGATGAGATATGGAACTCTGAACAGGCTAAGAAGGTTCGTGAACAGGTAAAGCATTGTGATAAGAACTGCTGGATGATAGGTAGTGCTTCTCCTGCAATGAAGCAGAGAATTTGGGTACCGGGCTGGTGGATTATTAAGCATAAGCTGTTTATGGGTAATAAGTATAGTCTCAGTGAGAATAAGTTTATTCAGTAAGAGGATAGTTTGAAAATAAATGTTTATGCACAAGCATTGAGCCTATGACTCAATACTTATGAACTTCGGAAAGACATGGTTATTGATATGAAGGTTATTTTTTTGACTGCCGGAATGGCAGGTGGAGGAACGGAAAGAGTCATTGCAGTTTTGGCTAATTATTTGATTGCCAAAGAGTATCAGGTTGATATTGTGATGACATCAAGAGATGATGTAGAGTATGAACTGGATAACAGAATCAATTTTTTTGCATTGAGCGGCAGAACCGGTGGCAGTATAAAGAAGCGCATGGAAAGAGTAAAGAAACTACGGAAGATTATGAAAGAGAATCCGCAGGCAACCATACTTTCCTTTGGTACAGAAACAAATTGCTTTGCTCTTTTGGCAGGATTTGGTTTAAAGAAAAAGCTTGTTATTTCGGAGAGGAATGACCCTAATCAGTGTACTTATAAGATATTAAGGAATTTATTGTATCATTTGGCTGACAAGTTGGTTTTCCAGACGAAGGATGCGGTGCTGTGTTTTTCGGAAAAGATACAGAGAAAAGGTGTTGTGATACCGAATCCTATCAGTGATAATCTTCCGGAGCCGTTTGGTGAAGTGCGTAGTAAGGATGTTGTGGCGGTTGGAAGAATGCAGCCACAGAAGAATCACAAATTGTTATTGGATGCATTTGCATTGTTTCATAAAAAGCATCAAGAGTATAGGCTTGTGATTTATGGTAAGGGAGAGCTTCAGCCGGAGTTGGAAAAACAAGCTGAAGAACTTGGAATTGCAGAAAATGTAATTTTTGCCGGATTTGTGACAGATGTTTTACAGCAAATTCGTAACAGTGCTATGTATGTTTTATCGTCGGATTATGAAGGAATATCTAATTCTTTGTTGGAGGCTATGGGTATTGGTTTGCCGGTGGTTTCAACTGATTGTCCGATAGGCGGCTCTTCTATGTTGATTGAGTCAGGTGAAAATGGTTTGTTGGTGCCGATGAAGGATGCCAGAAGCTTAGCAGAAGCGATGGGGCGTATTGCAGATGATGAGGAATTCGCAAGAAGGATAGCAGCTAAAGCATATAGAGTTAAAGAAATGTATTCGACCAAAAAAATATGCGAAGAATGGGAAAAGGTATTATAAATGAAGATATTTACAGTATGCCATAAGGATATTGTTTTTCCAAGAAAAAAAGGCTATGTACCCATAGCGGTAGGAAAATTATCAGAAAGTGAGAAGAGCACTATTATTTATAAAGATAATCAGGGGGACAATATTTCTTGGAAAAATTCTAATTATAGTGAATTGACAGCTCTTTATTGGATATGGAAGAATTGCGATGAAGATATTGTTGGATTGGTTCATTATCGGAGGTTTTTTGCAAATCATTTTTTGTGGAAAACTGTATTGAGTGAAAGGAGGATTCTTGAAATATTAGAATCTAAAGATATCATTATTCCTAAAGCACGAGTGATGGATGTGACAGGACAGCTGCCGGACCAGACAATATGGGAGCATTTTGAAAAATGGCATAATATCGATGATTTGATTCAAACCAGAGAAATTATTAGAGAGAAATATCCTGAATATATGGATAGCTTTGAAGAGGTTTGTTCTAAAAAAACTATATGGCCATATAATATGATGATATGCAAAAAAGAGTTGTTTGATGAATATTGCCAATGGTTATTTGAGATTTTGTTTGAGTTAGAGAAAAGGGTAGACATAACAACATATGATTGGTATCAGAAACGATTGTTTGGATTTATATCAGAAAGGTTATTGAATGTTTGGGTTACGCATCACAGATTGCAATCTGTGGAAATGCCCATTTTAAATACAGCATTGAAGAGAAATAAATGTTTTACAATTATATCGAAAATAAGAAAGAGTTAAGTTGCGATTTGTTATGAGTAAGAGCATTAAAAAAAATTATATTTATAATGTAATATATCAGATGGTGATATTGTTTACACCGCTGTTGACGACACCATATATATCAAGAGTGTTAGGGGCAGATGGAGTAGGAACACATAGTTATACGTATTCTATTAGTTCATATTTTGTATTGGTTGCGATTTTGGGAACTAATACATATGGACAAAGAGAGATTGCGTATCAGCAAGATAATTCATATAATCTTTCGGTGGTGTTTTGGGAAAATATAATTTTTCGAATAACAACAGGTGGAATTAGTATATTGTGTTATCTTGTATATTCCTTCAATATAGCTGAGAATACACTAATTGCATTATTTCAGGGAATGTATATTGTGACAGCAGTGTTAGATATTGCATGGTTCTTTCAGGGTATAGAAGAGTTTAAGAAACTGGTTACTAAAAATCTTATAGTAAAGTTTATATTTTTGTTATTTATTTTTTTGTTGATAAATAGTAAAGAAGATATAACACTATATATTTGGGGACTTGCTTTTTTAAATTTGTGCGGAAGCCTATCGATGTGGTTTGTTTTACCTCAGCATATTGTTAAGGTGAAACTTCAAGATATTAAGCCTTTTAGAAATATAAAGACGATTATTCAGCTTTTTATTCCATCGATTGCGATGCAGGTTTATACAGTATTAGATAAGACTATGATTGGCCTTTATACGGATACAAATTTTGAGAATGGATATTATGAACAGGCTGAAAAGCTGGTAAAGATGACTTTATCAATTGTAACTTCGCTTGGAACCGTTATGATACCAAGATTGGCGTATACATTTAATTCCGGAGATATGGAGAAGCTATGTCTTTACCTAAAGAGGTCTTTTAGATTTGTGTGGTTTATTGCTACACCTATGCTTATGGGATTGATAGGGATAAGTGACCTGATTGTTGTTTGGTTTTTTGGAGAAGGATATGAAAAGTGCGAAGTTTTAATTAAAGTTTTCAGCTTTTTGTTGATAGCAATTGGTTTGAATACAGTTTCCGGTAATCAATATTTGATTCCGACAAAGCATCAGAATGTATATACAGTCTCGGTTTTTGGTGGTGCAATTATTAATTTGGTGCTTAATCTTGTTTTGATTCCCAAATATTTATCAGTTGGAGCAGCAGTTGCATCTGTATGTGCAGAATTGACGATTGCATTGATTCAATTGTTCTATATGAATTCCATTCAAAAAATCTTAAAATGGCGTGAGTGCTTGTTTTGCGGATTTAAGTATATTATTTCAGCGGGAGTAATGCTTGCTGTAATAGAATGGATGAAAACAATATGGGTTTTAAATACAGTTGTAGGGACATTTGAAGCAATGTTTGTAGGAATGGTAGTATATTTTGGCTGTTTAATTCTTTTAAAGGATGCATTTATGATGAATATATTAAAAGATGCTTTAGAAATGTTTAAGGCACGACTGGTTAGAAAATAGGAAGCAAGCAGAAAGGCAGGGTATCGTGTGAAAAGAATAGATAAGTTTATTATCCATGATTTGCTGAAAGTATTTAAAAAATGTGAGATTGCTTTTTATATAGAGGATAGAAGAACCTATGACAGTGTTCTTCCAAGCGTGAGAATGCGTTGTCATGATATACTGACCTATTTGGAACAGGAAGGTATGGCAATAGAGTTATACAAACCATATAAGAAATATAAGGTAGTTATCTTTACTAAGGTACGCGAAGACAAAGCGGTGCGATTGGCGCAAAAATTACATAAGCAAGGTACTATTGTGATTAGCGATAATTACTGTGAGTATTTAACGGATGAAACCAGGAAGGATGATTGGGAGCGCAGAAATATTTTATCCATACTTAAGGTTTCAGATTATGCTTTTGTATATTCGAAAACACAGTATGAACTGTTTTCGCAATATCATGATAAGGTAATGGTAATGGAAGAATGTGTTCATGAAGACTATTTTATAAAACATAAGGTAAGTCAGGAGAATAGTAAGGTTACATTATTATATAGCGGTTTTTCACACAATGCATTGTATGTAAAGCTGATAGCAGATGTGATAGTACGTTTACAGGCTGAATTTGGATGTAAGATGCTCTTTCTGTGTGAAAAGGCCCCGGCATTTACAGAGTTTGATTATGAATATGAGAAGTATGACCAAAATAGTATTACAGAGCAGTTGTTAAAAGGAGATATTATGATTGCTCCAAGAACAATGGTAGGGATAGAACAAATGGCACACACATTATCTAAGGTAGCAGGGCCGATGGCGCTGGGAATACCTGCTGTAGCAAGTCCTGTACCTTCTTATCTGGATACACCGGTAGTAATCTGTCATGATAATGAAGAGTGGTATCAGGCATTAAGAAAGTTAATTGTAGACGAACAGTACAGACAGGAATTGGGGGAGCAATCAAGGGAGTATATTCGTGCAAATTATTCCCGCAAGGTAATTGGTGAGAGGTATAAGGAATTTTTGAACGGGTTAATTGAGGAGAACAGGAATGCTGTTTAATAGTTTTGGTTTTTTTGTTTTTTTACCGATTGTACTAATTATATATTATATAATACCACCAAAGGTCAGATACTTATGGCTTTTGGCGGCCAGCTATTTTTTCTATATGTGCTGGAATGCCAAATATGTAGTATTGTTATTGGGTTCTACGGTGGTAACTTACATTAGTGGTCTGGTGTTGGAGTGGATAAAGAAGCAGGACTGGTCCGAAGTAAGGATATGCAGATGGAAAAAGACTTGTGTAGCGGCAAGCTTTGTGATTAATCTTTCGATATTGTTTGTGTTTAAGTATTTCAATTTTGTGATTGAAACTATTTCAGAGATATTGGCAGTGTTTCGGGCTGATGTTAATTTTACGGTTGTGAATCTGCTTTTGCCGGTAGGAATTTCTTTTTATATTTTTCAGGCATTAAGCTATACAGTGGATGTTTATAGGGATGAGATTTATGCAGAGAAGAACTTTTTCCGTTATGCATTATTTGTGTCCTTTTTTCCACAACTGGTATCAGGACCGATTGAACGTTCCAAGAATTTGTTAAAGCAAATCAATACTATGCCAACAGCAACTGGCGAGGATGTCAGAGATGGAATTCTGCTTATGATATGGGGTTTTTTTCAAAAGATTGTGATTGCAGACAGAATCGGTATTTTTGTTGATACCATTTATGGGAATTATGCGGAATATACAGGCTGGTATTATATTGTAGCGACGGTACTGTTTGCTTTTCAGATATACTGCGACTTTGCGGGATATTCGATTATTGCGATGGGCACTGCAAAGCTGATGGGATTTCGACTTATGGAAAATTTCAATGCTCCGTATTTGGCAAAGTCAGTTTCGGAGTTTTGGCGTCGCTGGCACATATCTTTAAGCTCATGGTTTATGGATTATCTCTATATTCCGTTAGGTGGAAATAGAAAAGGAATAGCCCGTAAGCAGATGAATAAGCTGATTGTTTTTGCAGTGAGCGGATTGTGGCATGGTGCGAACTGGACATTTGTTATTTGGGGATTGTTAAATGGATTATATCAGGTTGTCGCAGATGTGCTAAAACCGATAAGAAATAAAGTAAAGAAAATATGTGGTGTAAATGAAAAAAGTATTGGATATAAAATAGTTGCGGTAGTATGTACATTTATTATGGTAGATATTTCATGGCTTTTTTTTAGAGCAAATGATATTGAGCAGGCAATGTATATGTTGAAGAGTATATTTACAGCACATAATCTGTGGATATTATTAGATGGTTCTTTGTATACCTGTGGATTGGATTCTAAGAACTTTATGTTGATGCTGTTGGCAATCGGTGTTCTTTTGGTTGCTGATATGTGTAAGTATAAGGGAATAACAATACGAAAATACATAGAACAGCAGGATGGTTGGTTCCGCTGGTTGTTCTATGCAATGACAATTACATTTATTTTGTTGACCGGAATTTGGGGAACGGAATATAATGAGGCTAATTTTATATATTTTCAATTTTAGTCCCATAAACAGTCCGATGGAGCGGGCGGTATTTGGTGATAAAAGAATTAAGAGGATGAGGATTGTTGAAAAAGAAAGTGTCAGCGTTATGCGGCGGAATAATTACAGTAGTGCTTCTTGTGTGTATGCTGGGCTATTGTTCTAATCTGGTTGAAAGAAAAGCAAGTACAAAGAAGTTTGAAGATTTTTATAACCAAGAGGAAGATTTTGACGTTTTGTTTTTTGGAACAAGTCATATGGTAAATGCTGTTTTGCCAATGGAGTTATGGAATGAATATGGAATGGTATCATATAATTACGGGATACATGGCAGTTCACTTGCAGTAACGTATTGGAGTATTGTGAATGCATTGGATTATACGACCCCTAAGCTTATAGTGGTTGATACCTATGGTTTATCAACTGACAGGAAGCTTGGAATGTCATATGATAATGAAGAAAATGTAATGGAAAACAGAAGAGACCAAATGCATTTGGTGTTTGATTCTATTCCGCTCTCGGTGAATAAAATTACAGCTTGTGTAGATTTGTTTCGTGAGTATGATTGTATAGCAGAGTTTTTGTGGGATTTTATTATTTATCACAATCGTTGGTCGGAGCTGACAGAGGAGGATTTCAGACCTGCATCTTTATATGAAAAAGGAGCGGAACTGTTACTGGGTAAGGAAGATGCAAATGTAGAGAAAGATATAGGAACAGAGGTGTATCTGGAGCAGGATACGATAGCGATAGAGTACTTGTATAAGATTATTGAACTTTGCGAGGAAAAGGAAATTGAGTTGATGTTCACATACTTACCGTTTCCGGCTGCTGAAAACGAGCAGAAGGAGGCGAACACAACCGCTTTGATAGCGCAGGACAAGGAGATTGAATTTATCAATTTCTTAGAGTTGGAGGGAGTGGTTGATTTTCGAACAGATAATGCAGACCCCCATTCGCATTTGAATTACTTGGGTGCTTTAAAGGTAACGGAGTATCTGGGGGACTATCTTGTGAATCATTATGATATTCCGGACAGGAAAGAGGAATCAGATTATAAGCAGTGGCATACAGATTACGAAGAGTATCTGGACGATAAGATTGAAAGATTAAAACAACAGAAAACAGTACTAACTTATTTACTTGCATTAAGTGACCCGAATCTGTATTATGAAGTTGCGCTGCGAGAAGATTCATCCGTATTATATGATGGCGTTTTGGTAGGTATTCTTGAGGAACATAGGGAAAAGAATAATTGGAGTATGTTACCGATTGGAAATACAGAGGCAGATATTAGTATTAAGGTTATTGATAAAAGAACAAATGAAGTGATAGAGATACGTGAGTTTTAGAGTATAGGAGAGAGTTATGAGAATAAGAATTTTAGCATTGATGTGTGTGATTGTACTTGTCATGACAGCCTGTGGGAAGGAATCACAAGAAGGAACCGGATGCCGGTGCTGTAGTAATGGTTGCTCTTGCTGTCGGTGTGCAGAGCAAACGATTGTGATTGAAGATGCCAATAAGGTGTTGGGATTGACTACGGAAGAAACCAAGCCGATAGAGGGCATGACGCCTGCAACAGTTACAGATGAAAGCGAAAGTACAGAAGTGATGTCGGAGGTTCAGGAGAGTACAAGTGAGGAAGAGCCTGAGGTTGCAACCACTGTAGAGCAGATACAAGAGCCTGTGGAAGTAAAGGATTTGACAGAGGGAGAAAAAGAAGCACGCAGACAGTTTGTTCAGCAGCTTGCGCAACAGAGAGAAACATTATATGCTTTACCCAATTCTGTTGATAAGATGAATCAGATTGCGCAAATTGATACGATGATTATACAGAATAATCCATATGATTTTTCTGAAAAACATATCAGCTTTATAGGAGATAGTATCACAGAGAGCGTAGGCGGAAAAATTGACGAAAACGGAAAAAGAATTAGTTATGTAGATTATGTACAGGACTATCTTAATATCGGAGAGGTGTTAAATCGTGGTTCGGCCGGTAGAATGTATACGGTGTATGGAGGAGAGGATTATTCGTTTGTTAAAAAACTAGATTCTACTTTGTATGCGTTGTCAGATGCAACAGTTATCTTTTTGGGAGTAAATGATTATTTGTCGGAGCAGCAGGATAAGCGATATGGAGAACAGAATGTAGATTCTTACAGTGACGCGGGATATTGCGGAGCATTAAGAGCGACGATGAAGTACTTAAAGAATAATTTTGCAGATAGGGATATCTTCTTTGTATTGGTGTATAATGTGGACAGGAATGTCAATGCAACTTATACAGATGCAACTCCGGCTCCAACATTGAAGGAGTTTATGGATATACAAAAGGCATATGCTGAGCATTATGGATTTCATGTAATTGATATTTATTCTACAGGAATTATGGATTTGTCAGATGCGGCAATAGAAGCGACATATACAGCGGATGGATTGCACCCGAATGACAGTGGCAATGTAGCTTTGGCTCAGCATATTGCGGCGGAGCTGGTTTTATATTATAGTCAGAAATAACATAAGAAGAAAGAGTTTGATATGGAAGGGTTAAATCAATTAGAAGCAGGATGGTTATTGTGGATACAGGAGAATCTTAGAACGGAGATACTGGATGGAGTTATGCCATTGGTATCAAAGGTAAATAATTCCGGGATTTTGGCTATTGTTGCAGTTATTATTCTGATAATTTGGAAGAAAACAAGAGGTATAGGAGTAGTTGCGTTTGTGTCTTTGGCATTGGAGTTTCTTGCAGTGAATGTGTGGCTGAAGCCAATGATAATGAGGACAAGGCCTTTTGTTGTAAATGAAGCGTTATGTTTATTGGGGGATTATCCGACAGATTATTCTTTTCCATCAGGGCATACAGGATGTGCGTTTGCTGTTGCTTTTGTGTGTCTGATGTGTTTGCCAAGAAGATACGGTATATCAGCGATAGTAGTAGCTGCTTTGATTGCTTTTTCCAGATTATATAATGCAGCTCATTATCCGACAGATGTATTGGCAGCTGTGATAATTGCGTTGATAACTGCTTTACTGGCAAAGCTTTCTGTTGGAAGATGGACATTGAATAGGAACAAATAGGAGACAGAAGACGGTGGAGATTATTAACTGGGCTATTTTATTGTTTTTGGTTTGTATAATGCCGTTGGGATTAGGAATGATTCCGGTAAAATATATGGAAAAGGAACATAGAACACCCGCAATGCTATATGTATGCGGGTGGTTTGTGAGCTTTTCCGTATTTGAGCTGGTTTCCATTCCTTTTATTTTGTTGCAGAGAAGATTTTCAGAGTTGGCGGTATTTTATACGATTGCAGTATTTTTGCTATTTTTCATATCTGTATGGAGGGGTCGAGGTGTTGTGGCGGATTGTCTGAGGAAGTTTGGTAACTTTAAGGAACTTACTCTTTGGAGCAGAATCGGCTGGGGAATCGGAATTGTATTGATTGCGGGACAAGTCTTGGCTGCAGTTTTTTTAGAATACTGGGATGGTGATGATTCTTATTATATGGCGCAGGCATTGATAGCCAATACGTATGATGTTATGTATACAAGAGATGCGTATACAGGCTATGAGTTTGGTTTTGATATTAGGCATGCTTTGTCACCTGTACCGATATATTATGCATGGTTATCTGCTTTAAGTGGTATACATGCAGTAATCATCGCACATAGCGTGATAGCACCTATATGGATTCTTCTGATGTATAGCGTGTATGCTTTGCTTGCAGATAAGCTGTTGGAACATCATAGAAGTTATAAGCCGTTATTTTTAATTTTGATTTCAATATGGTTATATTTTGGAAATGTATCAATTAATACGGCAGAGACCTTTGCGATAACCAGGATTTGGCAGGGAAAGGGGCTTATGGCAGGTATTATTATGCCATTATTGTTCTTGTGCTTTTTTTATTTGCAAGAGGTAAAGGTAAGCAAGGGGATTTGGGTGCTGTTTGTGCTGACAATTACTGCATCCGGGTTAGCAACCAGTACATCATTGATGTTAGTGCCTACCGTGGTGGGATTGGCAGCGATATTAATAGGATATCAAAAAAGATGTCTTGGTTTTGCGGTTAAAATGTTATTGGGATGTCTGCCCTGTATTGTGTTAGGATTGATTTTTGTAGGCATGAGCTGATGTGAAGAGGAAAAGAAGAAATTATGATGGAAACAGTAAAGGCAATATGGGAAGATATTGTACTATATAATGGTGACAGTTTTTTGTTTGTGCTTTTCTTGGCAGTACTTTTGGTATTGTGTTTGGTGGAAAAGGATAAGGGACTAAAGACAATACTGGTATATTTGAGTGTTGCATTAATTGTTGTTTTTATGAATCCGCTGTATGCATGGATTGCAATGAAGGTAGATGATGAGGTATATTATCGCGTTTGGTGGACATTGCCGATAGGGATAGGTATATGCTATTGTGTGGTGAAAGCAGCTATTTGTGTTCGGAATTTAGTAAGCAAGATACTGGTTGTGGTATTGGCAGTCATAGTGATTGTGATAAATGGAAAGTTTGTTTATACCAATACAATATATTTTAAAGCATCGAATGCATACCATACACCGCAAATGGTGATTGATGTAGCTGAAGCTGTTCGAATGGAAAATTACAATCCAAAGGCAGTGTTTCCGGCAGAGCTTCTTCCGTTTATACGGCAATATACTGCAGAAATTATCATGCCATACGGAAGAAATATGGTAGAAACAAGATGGGGATTCTCAAGTCCTTTGTATGATTGCATGGAAGCTGATGTATATGTGGCAGAAGATATTGCGAAGTATGCAAGAGAGGAGATTTGTGTGTATGTAGTGTTGTCCTCTATAAAGCCAATGGAGGGAAAGCTGGAGGATTATCATTATACGTTACAGGGCTTAGTGAGCGGATATTATATTTACATGGATGATTACTGTTATGAAATATTAAAGGAGCAGGGATATATAGAGTAATGTATCTTATAAGAAGTTGCGAAACAAATTCTTATAAAAGGCACATTTATGTGCCGTGCATCTGATTACAGGGTTCACGAAGTGGTTCCTGTAATATAACTTATAAGAAGTTGCGAAACAAATTCTTATAAAAGGCACATTTATGTGCCGTGCATTTGATTACAGGGTTCACGAAGTGGTTCCTGTAATATAACTTATAAGAAGTTGCGAAGCAAATTCTTATAAAAGGCACATTTATGTGCCGTGCATCTGATTACAGGGTTCACGAAGTGGTTCCTGTAATATAACTTATGAGAAGTTGCGAAGCAAATTCTTATAAAAGGCACATTTATGTGCCGTGCATCTGATTACAGGGTTCACGAAGTGGTTCCTGTAATATAACTTATAAGAAGTTGCGAAGCAAATTCTTATAAAAGGCACATTTATGTGCCGTGCATTTGATTACAGGGTTCACGAAGTGGTTCCTGTAATATAAGCTATCAGAAAATAGAAAGCTATTTGATGCTTTGTGTGTGTAATTGTGTTGACATAAAATACTATGAAAGGTAAAATTATAATATAAGAATATATTTTTACGGAATGATATTCTGTTAAATAGGGAGGGAGATACGATGAAAAAAATAATTAGCGTAATATGTTGTATTATATTACTGTGTATGCCACTAACGACTTGGGCCGCTCAGGAGAACGCCACATGGCAGAAGGTTGCCGGTAAACAGGAGTGGACATATCAGGATGCAGAGGGAACAAGCCTGACAGCAAAATTGAATGGATATACTTTAACGATTGATGGAGTGGGAGAGATACCTGCATACACCAATAATTCACTAGGTAATAGACCATGGCACGGAGCAACCATAGTAGAGTTGGTGATTGGTAATGGTGTAACTGCAATTGGAGCAAATGCTTTTGCAGATTTCCAGTATATTTATCGAATTACGATTCCTGTAAGTGTATTGATTAAAGATAGTTCGGCATTTAGAGGTATTAAAGAAGATGCATTTTTCATGGTAAAGGGAATGAATATTACAAATCATGGAGATGAGAAGGTACCATATACCAGTGCGGAGAGCTTTGCGAAGCTTATGGGAGATTATCCAAGCTATCGTTTCCAAGTTGATAATATGTATATGGTTCAGCTGTTAAAGAATTATTGTGATAACAAAAATGTTACCATAGCACCGTTAGATGCATTGACAAAGGATGCTAATTCTACATATCCATTGATTAATTATAGTAGTTCTATCTCATTGGCAGCAGAGGATTGGAAACCGGGTGATTTGGTGCATGTGCAGCCTAAACAGCAGGGAGTATTGGCAAGAGAGGTGTTCTCAATTATGCTTGGCGTTATGCCTGAGTATCATTATGTATATTCATATAATATGTCATCATATAATTTGTTGGGAGCGCCGATGACAGCAGAGGCGAAGACATATGTTATGACAATTCCGCCAGCGTATAGATTTGCCGGAAGAACACATGCATTAATTCAGATAGGTAGTGGTGTGGTGAATATCTTAGAGGATGAAGATAATAGTACAGATACCATTACATTTACAACAGATATGCCAGCAAGTGTATTTGCTTTAGTTTATAAGGATAATTTTTAGAGTTGAAGCTAAATAAAAATACTACACAATACTTTCGGGTATTGTGTAGTATTTTTGTTTTGGCAAAAGTCGACAAATTATTCATAATATATTTTTTCTGTGATGGTTGTAATTAATTTATCAGCTATCATCTTTCGACCCTCACTGTTTGGATATGTGGAGCTTTCAGTCAGATAAGAATCGGCATTTCCAGCATGAATATTGATTCCCCAGTAGTTATCCAAATAGGTGACATTTTTTTGAACGGCAATATTCTTAGCAGCAATCATGTAATTGGCAAGAGTAGCATTTGCATCATTTTTGCGGGTGTCGCCGGCTGAGAATGTTCCATCTTCTTCAGGGTAACAGCAGAAGGTAGGTGACATTACAACAAACTGAATATGCGGATAAGCGTTACGTATCCAGTCTATTCCTTGTGCCAAGGCTTCAGTATAAACAGTTGAGCGATATGGTGTGGCAACCTCAAGAGTTTCAACCTCACGGCCGGAAAGATAATCTTCAGCACCATAGGAAACTACAACAATATCTATAGTGTTAAAGTCTATACCGGATAATAAATCCAATTTGTTAGCAAAGCTTTCGTCAGAAATAGATGCATTATCCAGGCCGAGACGCTGAATTTCGTATGTGTTATTCATGATACACATAGCCAGATAATAGAAACTGAATGCATCATTGCCATAAGAACCGTCAAATCCTGTATTTAACGTGGACATGGTAGAGTTTGCAAAGCTGCAATTATAAACAGTTGCATCGGTTGCTTCCCGGACAAGTGTTGGAATACCGCTTCCGTCGTTGTAATCATATAGTGAGCTGTCTCCCAGCATAAGAATGGTAGTTATGCCATCATCTGTATAATTTTCGATTCTGGATGGGGAGACGGTAGCGTAGAAATCTTCTGTTTCCGTATCAAAATCAGCTGCGTTAAAATCATCGGTCTGAATATCTGCGGATGATTTGTCCCATAGATATAATTTGATAAAGGAGGCACTAAAAAGTATAGTTATAACACTTAGTAAGATAATGTGCATTAATGTGCCGGTTGTCATTTTTTTCATATAATTATGTCCTTTCATATTCAAGTTCTTATTTTATTATATCATAATTACTTTACCGTGTCTTAATAATGTTTAGTATTTACAGATTTTGCAAAAAATATTGGAAATAGGGGAATGGTGTTGTATTAAAAGTTTAACTTTGTTATAATGTTACAAAATTGTTGATTCACTTAGAATGGGAAACAAAGATGAAAAAGAAAAAAACACATGGATTATTTGGAACAAATAAGAGAAAACTAAAGACAAAAGCACAGAAATTTGTGAATGAATATGAAGAGTACGAAGAATATGATGAGTATGAAGATGAATACGAAGAAGAGTATTATGAGGAAGAATATTATGAAGAAGAATATTATGATGAGTATGAATCTGCATATGAGGATGAGGATGTCGTAGAGCAGATAGAGTTAGATGCACAAATGGCAGAGCAACCGGATGAATCGGAAGTGATAGAGTCAGAAGAGTATGACGAATATTACGATGAAGATGAATATTATGATAATGAAGAATACGATGACGAGTATTATGACGATGAGTATTATGACGACGAGTATTATGATGATGAGTACTATGATGAGTACGAGCGCCCAAGAGGTATTGTAGGATGGCTTCGTAGTCTGACTGCGTTTGATATCATACTTTGTGTCACAGGTCTTTTTCTGTTGTTGGCAGGAGGAGCTGTAGCGAGTATGTGGTTTGAAGCGCATGTTGTCGAGGAGCAGATTGAAGCGATTATTCCATTGGGTGAAGAATTGAGTAACGTGGGATATATCGGTCAGGATGGTATAGAGTCTTTGGAAGATATTCTTAGAGAACCGGATACTTTACAGACTGAAGAATCAAAAGTAAATGAAACAGGAAAAGAGACAACAGAGGTAATAGATGTTTCTGTAAATACATCTGCGAAGGTAAATGTTACATTTACCTCCGCAGAACGGGATTTGAAGATACGTTTCACGGATGCGGCAACAGGTGAATTGATTACAGGGACTGTCTTCGAGGTAGTACTTACGAATACGAGGGGAAAGTCTTTTACTGTGCAGGATACAGACAAGGATGGTATTATATACGCTACCAATGTGAATGCGGGCGATTTTCAAGCGGTCGTTACTTCTACGGATAAGTATAGATTTCCTACTACAGGTCAAACCGTAGTGGTTAAGGACAAGGTAGAGTATGTAGTTATTAATGTGCAGGATGAGATTAAGACAGAGTCGCAGGTTAATGTAGCCATAGAGGACACAGAGAATCTGGATGCAAAGGAAGAAGAAGTTATACTGAAGGATACGGTAGAGTGGATAGAATCCGGGAAACAGCTGGTTAGCGGAACAGGAATTTATACTAAGCTTGATAAGCAGAGTATTCCAGACCCTACACTGACAGCATCAGCAAGCGTTGACAGATTATCTGTCGGAGCATTGGCTGTAACCCTGAATCAATCGGCTCTTAATTTGTTTATAGGAGAAGAGTATAAGTTAGAGGGAACTACTTATCAGAATTCTCAAGATGGCAACGTCAAGTATGAGTATTCGACAGAGTGGAAGACTTCCAATAAAGATGTTGCTACCGTAGAGAATGGTAAGGTAACGGCGAAGGGACAGGGAAGCGCAACAATCAGTTACATTGTAACGAGAAAGACGATTACAACAGTGGAACCTGAGGTGGAGGAAACAGAGACAGAAACAGAGACATCTGTTGCGGAGGAGACAGAGATAGAAACAGAAACAGCTGCCGCAGAGGAAACGGAGCCGGAAACGGCAGAAGCTGCAGAATCGGTAACGGATGCCGAAACAGATGGCGCGTCAAAAGCACCATCTGAGGTGGAATCGGACAGTGTTTTGGAGACAGAGGTTAGCTCGGAAGATGTTTCTAGTGAGCAGGTTGCAGAAATATCTGTAGACAGAATGAATAAAACAGTGACCACAACAGAAACGACAGAAACAGCTACCGCTACCTGTGAAGTGAAAGTTTCTAACAAGCAGGCTTCAGATGTGAAGACTAAGCTTAAAGATAAAAGTGGAAATCAGGTTTATATTAAAGATAGCAAAGGAAACTATATAGAGGCTGTTTATGCAGATTATTATACCCAACAAGAGTTTTATATTAAGATTGAACCACAATATTATTATACAGGATGGCAGACAATTAATGGTAAGACATATTTTTATGATAAGACGGGAAAGCCGGTTGTAGGAGCGCAGACTATTCAGGGTGTAACCTACAATTTCGGAGCGGATGGAGCAATTCAGACCAATATTAACGGTACTACCTTTGGAATTGATGTGTCTAAGCATAATGGCAAGATTGATTGGAAGGCAGTTAAGAGCTCAGGAGTTGATTTTGCTATTATCCGATGTGGTTATCGCGGTTCTTCCACAGGTGTGATGATTGAAGACCCGAAGTTCCGTGAGAATATAAAAGGAGCAACAGATGCGGGCATCAAAGTTGGTATTTACTTCTTTTCGCAGGCGGTAGATGAAGTTGAGGCGGTTAAAGAAGCATCTATGGCAGTTAGTCTTGCTAAGGGGTATAACCTGGCATATCCAATATTTATCGATACGGAGTCTAGCGGAGGAAGAGGAGATAAGATTAGTAAGGAGGCAAGGACTGCAGTGGTAAATGCATTTTGTAAGACGGTGCAGGATGCAGGTTATCTGGCAGGCGTATACTCTTCCAAGACATGGTATGAGAAGTATCTGGATGTATCTGGGTTTGGAAGCTATAAGATATGGCTGGCTCACTATGCAGAGGTCCCTAATTATAGCGGCAGATTTGATATGTGGCAGTATTCCTGTAAGGGAACAATTAGCGGTATTAGCGGAAAGGTTGATTTGAATTACAGCTATTTGGGCTATTAACTTGCAAAATGTTGCATTTTAGGCTAATATGTATGCAGATATAAACGAAATACGGAGGCAGAGAAACGGATGAATCAGACAGGGGTAAGAACTTATCTTGTAACAGGTGGAGCAGGATTTATTGGTTCTAATTATATTCATTATATGTTTAAGAAGTATGGCGATGCCATCAGAATTATCAATGTAGATGTATTGACTTATGCAGGTAATTTAGAGAATCTCAAAGCAGTTGAGGATAGAGATAATTACACATTCGTTAAGGCGGATATCACAGATAAGGAAGCGATTTCCAAGATATTTGCAGAGAACGACATAGACAGAGTAGTACACTTTGCGGCAGAGAGTCATGTGGATAGAAGTATCCGTAATCCGGAGGTGTTTGTACAGACAAACGTACTTGGTACAGCAGTTATGCTGAACTGTGCGAAGGCGGCATGGGAGTTGCCGGATGGCAGCTTCAAGGAGGGGAAGAAGTTCCTTCATGTATCAACAGATGAGGTATATGGTTCGCTTCCTGATGATGAGAATGCATTCTTCTATGAGACAACACCATATGACCCACATAGCCCATATTCAGCAAGCAAAGCATCTTCAGATATGCTTGTAAAGGCGTATATGGATACTTATAAATTCCCGGCGAACATTACAAACTGTTCTAATAATTACGGACCATATCAGTTCCCGGAGAAGCTGATTCCATTGATTATTAATAATGCATTGCAGGGTAAGAAGCTTCCGGTATACGGTGACGGTAAGAATGTCAGAGACTGGTTGTTTGTAGAAGACCATGCTAAGGCAATCGATATGGTTCAGGAGAAGGGAAGATTATTTGAGACCTATAATGTAGGTGGTCATAACGAGAAGCAGAATATTCAGATTATTGAGATTATTCTGGAGACTCTTCAGGAGATGCTTCCTGAGAATGACCCGCGAAAGGCGCATGTTTCTAAGGATTTGATTACTTATGTAGAGGACCGTAAGGGACATGACAGAAGATATGCCATTGCACCTGATAAGATTAAGGCTGAGATTGGCTGGGAGCCTGAGACCATGTTTGCGGAAGGTATTAAGAAGACCATCGCTTGGTTCTTTGAGAATGAAGAGTGGATGAAGAATGTAACAAGTGGTGATTACCAGAAGTATTACGAAGAAATGTATAAATAAGCATAAGCTATTATGTGGGGACGTTAAGGTCAGAGGAGGACTGATTTTGGCGTTCCCATTCGGCGTGTAATAAATGGGAGAGAAGAAAAGGAGAAACAGATGAAAGGTATTATTTTAGCAGGAGGTTCGGGTACAAGATTGTATCCTTTAACAAAAGCAATTTCAAAGCAGATTATGCCGGTGTACGATAAGCCAATGATTTATTATCCATTGTCAACATTGATGCTTGCAGGGATTAGAGAGGTATTAATTATTTCTACACCAAGAGATTTGCCGGTATTTCAGGAGTTACTGGGAGATGGTTCACAGCTTGGAATGCGCTTTGAATATGCGATTCAGGAGCAGCCAAGAGGTTTGGCAGATGCATTTATTATAGGTGAGGAGTTTATTGGTGAGGATGCGGTAGCACTTGTGTTGGGAGATAATATCTTCTACGGACAGAGCTTTTCTAAGCTTCTTAGAACGGTTGCTGAGCGAACAGAGAAGGAAGAGGGCGCAACGATTTTTGGTTATTATGTAAGAGACCCAAGAGAGTATGGCGTAGTTGAATTTGATGAGAATGGTAATGCGTTATCTATTGAAGAGAAGCCAGAGAATCCAAAGAGTAATTATGCAGTACCCGGCTTGTATTTCTATGACAACAGTGTTATTGAGATTGCTAAAAATGTAAAGCCTTCTGCTCGTGGAGAGATAGAAATTACAAGTGTAAATAACGAATACCTTAACAGAGGTAATCTTAAGGTTGAAACTATGGGACGTGGGTTTGCATGGCTTGATACAGGTAATCATGATATGCTTCTTGCGGCAGCAGATTTTGTTTCTGCGTTCCAGAAGAGACAGGGACTTTACATTTCGTGTATTGAAGAGATTGCGTACAAGCGTGGTTTTATTAATAAAGAGCAGTTGATTGAACTGGCACAACCGTTGTTGAAGACAGAATATGGAAAATACTTGGTAGAGGTTGCAAATGGACTCTAAGACGAAAAGAATTACCATATTACTTCTGAGTTTGGTTATTCTATTAGTGGTAGGTGCGATTGTATTAGTCAATTATCAGGAGCTTATTGGTAAAAAAGGTGTAAATGGTGAGGAAAATGCTCCGGTATATCAGAATATGGAGCAGGAGGCAGACGGAAAGGTGAAAGGTGCTGATTTATCAGCGTTTATGCAGGATAATACCTTTTTTGATGCAGAGGAAAAGATATATGACGGTATTGTACAGGTTGTAGAAGAAACACAGGAAGCAGACGCATCGATGGCAGAGCTTACGATGATGGCAACCTCTATAGAGCGTGATATTCGTGTAAGGATTGTAGATAAGACGGGGAATATGGTAAAGGGACATGCCTTTAGAATCAGTGTAGAAGGTGTGGGGACCTATATGGATATGGATGAAGATGGTATTATCTACGTGTCCGGACTTAAGGCTGGAGATTATAAGATTATTATGCAGGAGCAGGAGGGCTTTGATGAGGTGGCAGCACCATTATCTGTCTCTGTTAAGGCAAATATTACTTATACTCCGGTGGAAGATATTGATTACCTGATTAAGGCAGAGTCTGAGATTGATACAGAGTCTGAAGATACAGATGCCAATGATGTACAGGATAAGGATGCAGATGAGACGCAGTATACGAAGCTGTTAGATACAGATGCTGATGGTGCTCCGATTCAGCTTGGGATTGATGTTTCCAAGTGGCAAAAGGAGATTGACTGGGAGCTTGTGGCAGCAGAGGGTGTGGATTTTGCGATTATCAGATGTGGATATCGTGGTTCATCCTCAGGCTATCTTGTGGAAGACCCTTACTTTGCGCAGAATATTAAGGAAGCAACCGAGGCAGGTATTAAGGTTGGTGTTTATTTCTTTACGCAGGCTGTCAGCACGGTAGAAGCAGTAGAGGAAGCAAGTATGGTAATCAGCCTTTTGGGTGATTATGCATTAGATTATCCTATTTTTATTGATACAGAGGGTGCAGGTGGTGCCGGAAGAGCTGATGGGCTTGATGTAGAGACTAGGACTGCAGTTTGCGAGACCTTCTGCAAGACGATTGAGAATGCAGGTTATGAAGCCGGTGTATATGCCAGCCGTTCATGGTATTATACCATGTTAAATACGGATAAGATTAATGATTATACAATTTGGCTTGCTGAATACAGACAAACACCGCTTTACGATGACCACTACGAGATGTGGCAATATACTTCCAAGGGAAGTGTTGCAGGTATCGAGGGCAATGTAGATTTGAATGTAAGCTATTTGGGCTATTAATACGAAAAAAACTTATATCGAAGATTTTCGTAAATTATAAGTTTTATGAGATGATGGAGGAAATATGGGAAAGATTACAGTGGAAACATGTGAAATAGAAGGATTAAAAATTATTACACCAACCGTGTTTGGTGACAGCAGAGGATATTTTATGGAGTCTTATAATTACAATGACTTCAAGGAGGCAGGAATTGACCATGTATTTGTACAGGATAATCAGTCTGCATCTAAGAAGGGTGTATTAAGGGGACTTCATTTTCAGAAGAATTTCCCACAGGATAAGCTGGTTCGCGTGATTAAGGGTGAAGTTTATGATGTGGCAGTAGATTTAAGAGAAGGTTCTGCGACTTACGGTAAGTGGTATGGAGTATTATTATCAGAAGAGAATAAGAAGCAGTTCTTCATTCCAAAGGGATTTGCACACGGTTTCTTAGTATTATCTGATTATGCAGAGTTCTGCTATAAGTGTACGGATTTTTATCATCCAAATGACGAGGGCGGTCTGTTATGGAGTGACCCTGATATCGGTGTTGAGTGGCCGATTCCGGAGGGAATGGAGCTTACTTTATCAGAGAAGGATATGAACTGGAGCGGTATCAAAGCATATACAGAAGGGAAATAGTCTTTCGATGAAAGCAGGATTATCTAAGAGAACGAATAAAATAATAGTGACTGCGATTGCATTTATTTTTGCAGTGGTCATTGTATTACATCATAATCCTTTGGCTGTTCAGCAGGAGGAGAATGTAAAGAAAGCAATTGCATGTGTGATTATTGCAGCTGCAGTGGCAGTATTCTGGCGTTTTTATGACAGGATAGTATCTTTGCCCGTAGAGCTTTGGCAGTCCAGACATTTGATATGGAAGCTTGCCAAGAATGACTTTAAGAACAGATATGCGGGGTCTTATCTTGGAAGAATTTGGGCATTTGTGCAGCCGGTTGTGACAGTGGTTTTATACTGGTTTGTCTTTGACTATATTATGAATGCCAAGAAGGAGTTTTTGTCACAGGGGATAGATGTTCCGTATTTGCTTTGGTTGATGGCAGGACTGGTTCCGTGGTTTTATTGCACAGAGGCCATTAATAACGGAATGACTTCTCTTTTGGAGTACAGTTATCTGGTAAAGAAGGTTGTATTTAAGATTAGTATTATTCCAATTATCAAGATTATTGCAGCGACATTTACACACCTATTTTTTGTGTGTTTCATGCTTGTAGTATATTTTGTGTATGGGTACGAACCGAGTATTTATCTGATACAGTTGCCATATTACACATTTTGTATGTTTATGATTGTGCTTGCAATCAGTTACTCAACTTGTGCCATTGTAATATTCTTTAGGGATTTGACACAGATTGTAGGTATTGTGTTGCAGATTGGTATGTGGGCAACACCGATTCTTTGGAATATAAATAGATTTGAGAATCCGTTGGTACAGACCATCATCAAAATTAATCCATTCTTTTATATTGTAAATGGTTATCGTAGTGCTATGTATGAGAAGACTTGGTTTTGGCAGGATTTTTATTCTACAATGTATTTTTGGATTGTAACAGTAGTTTTATTTGGTATTGGAGCAATTATTTTCCGCAGATTGAAGGTACATTTTGCTGATGTGCTGTAATGTGTGGATTTATGGAGATTAAGATATGAATCAAAAGCGTGAGGAAATCGCAATTGCGGTAGAAAACGTGAGTAAAATATATAAGCTGTATGATAAGCCAATGGATAGATTAAAGGAGTCCTTAGGTTTAACAAAGCAAAAGAAGTATAGAGAGCATTATGCTCTTTCGGATGTGAGTTTTCATGTCAAGAAAGGTGAGTGCCTTGGAATTATTGGAACCAATGGTTCGGGTAAGTCTACTATTCTCAAGATTATAACCGGAGTTCTGAATCAGACCAGTGGTAATGTGAATGTGCAGGGAAGAATTTCTGCATTGCTGGAACTGGGAGCAGGCTTTAATATGGAATACACCGGTATGGAGAATATTTACCTCCAGGGAACCATGAATGGTTTTTCGAAGCAGGAAATAGATGCACGTTTACAGGATATTTTGGATTTTGCGGATATCGGAGATTTTGTAAATCAGCCGTGTAAGACCTATTCCAGCGGTATGTTTGTACGTTTGGCATTTTCGGTAGCGATTAATATTGAACCTGAGATTTTGATTGTGGATGAGGCTTTATCAGTAGGTGACGTATTCTTTCAGGCAAAGTGCTATCATAAGTTTGATGAATTTAAGGAGATGGGGAAGACCATTATCTTTGTAAGTCATGACTTAAGCAGTATTGCCAAGTATTGTGACAGGGTCGTTCTCCTGAACAAAGGTACTAAGCTGGGAGAAGGTTCTGCTAAAGAAATGATAGATGACTTTAAGAGAGTTCTGGTAGGACAGTATGAGCTGCCGGAATCTAAGTCGGAAAACAGTCTTTTGAATGATGCAGACATTCAGGCTGCGGTGAAAAAAGATAAAGTAGAGGAAGAGAAACCGAAGCTTTTGGAGTATGGTACTAAGAGTGCTGTCATAGAAGAGATTTATATCACCGATGATAGGGGAACACGTTCTACTTCAATTATTAAGGGGAGCGAATTTCACATTCATATGCGTGTACGTTTTGAAGAGAATCTTCCGGCACCTATTTTTGCATTTTCTATTAAAAATGCGAAGGGCACGGAGATTACAGGAACCAATACTATGTTTGAAAAGGCGTTTTTAGAGCCTGTTCAGGCAGGGGTGATAAAAGATATTACCTTTACACAAAAGATGTCTCTGCAGGGGGGAGAGTACCTGCTTTCCTTTGGTGTAACAGGTTATGAGGGCAATGATTTCCAAGTATATCACAGATTATATGATGCGTTAGATATAACGGTTATTTCAGACAAGAATACGGTTGGATACTACGATATGAATTCTGCAATTACAGTGGAGGATGTTGTAGAGAAGAGTAATGTGATTCAATATAAAAAGGCATAAGGAGCATTCCACATGACAGAGAAGATAGGAAATGTTGTACTGGATTTAACATATTATCCGGGAGAAGACAGATATTCAGATGGAGCGATAGAGGATGAGATGCTGGAGATTATTCAGAATCATCCGGTTGAAGAGTATCCTGAAATTATAGAGAAGAAGAAAAGCTGGCCGATATTTTATCATTTGTCGCCATTTAGAACCAATATTATAGACTGGCTTCCGATTAAGAAGACAGATAAGGTGTTAGAAATAGGTTCGGGATGCGGTGCGATTACAGGAGCATTGGCAAGAAAGGCAGCGCACGTAACCTGTATTGAGTTGTCTAAGAAGCGTAGTCTTATGAATGCATATCGTCATAAGGATATGAGTAATATTACCATTATGGTTGGTAATTTCCAGGATATCGAGCCACAGCTTCCGTATGATTACGACTATGTTCTCTTAGTGGGCGTATTTGAATATGGACAGTCTTATATCGGTGGCAATACACCATATGAAGACTTCATGAGAATTTGTAATCAGCATCGTGGCAAAGATGGCAGGATGATTATTGCAATTGAGAATAAGTTTGGTTTGAAGTATTGGGCAGGCTGCAGAGAGGACCACAATGCGCAATTTTTCTCAGGTATAGAAGGATATCCGAAGGGTGGTTCGGCTAGAACGTTTACGAAGAAGGGCTTAGAGAAGCTTATGCAGAGGGTAGGAATTGATGAGTATGCGTTCTATTATCCATATCCTGATTATAAGTTTATGTCAACTATATATTCAGACCAATATCTTCCTAAGAAGGGAGAACTTTCTACGAATCTTAGAAATTTTGACAGAGACAGAATGCTTTTGTTTGATGAAAAGCGTGTCTTTGACCAAGTGATAGATGAAGAGGAATTTCCGTTGTTTTCAAATTCTTATTTGCTAGTCGTGGGCAAGGCTCCTGAATGTGTATATTGTAAGTTTTCCAATGACAGAGCTAAGCCATGGGCTATCAGAACTTCGATGATGAAGAATACCTTTGGTGATTTGCATGTGGAGAAAGCACCTGATACTATGGCTGCGGTACCGCATCTGAAAAATACACGTAAAGCGTATGATTTATTATCTGCGCGTTACAAGGGAACTAAGATAGTGATTAATCAGTGCAAGACAATGACCAGCGCACTTTATTTTCCATTCTGTAAGGGTAAGACATTGGAAGAATTACTGGATGAGTGCCTTGAGAATGGGGATGTGCAAGGTTTTAGAGCTTTAGTGGATGAATATATGCAGTGGCTTACCTATGGAGAGGGAGATAGTGTAAGCAATTTGGATTTTGTATTCCCGAATATTCTGGTGGATGAAAATAAGTGGCAGGTCATTGATTATGAGTGGACCTTCGAAAAGTTGATTCCTGCAAAGGAAATTGCATTCAGAGCATTTTATAATTATATGCTGGGCGGCGGTAATCGTGAAAAATGTCGTGAGATGTTGCTTGGAGATATTTTGCAGCTTACAGAGAGTGAAGTAGAAGAATATATTCAAAACGAAAAGGATTTCCAGAAGTATATAACCGGTCAGCGTGCAGCAGTTGGTGATATGCGTGAATATATCGGTAATAAGGTATATGATATAGCGACTTTGGAGAGCATTTTTGAGGACAATGCAATCAGACAGATTTCACAGGCATTCTTTGATTGCGGAGAAGGATTTTCGGAGGAGAATTCTGTTTTGATAAAGGATAGCTTTGTAGAAAAAGATACCATTGTTACCAAAGTGGCATTACCGGAGGGGATTAAGAGCTTTCGCTTCGACCCTTGGTCTTATGATGCAATTGTGCGAATTGAGGAGCTTTTGGTGGATGGAACACCATATACAAAGGAACAAATAGGGGTTAATGGACGCTGGTTGGATGACACATATATTGTGTTTGCGACACAGGACCCGAATATTGTGATAGCCTGCGAGGGAGCAAGGGAGGTTTCCTTAAGGTTAAAGATTTACGGACTTCCGAAAGATTTGATGGCGTTGCTTGTGCCGGCAGAGGAGTCTAAGAAGAAAAAGAAGCTGTTTTAGTTTAGGGGGACTATATGATTAAGAAGGTAAAAGCAGCCATTCAGGATAAGATATATCAGAATTGTATCAATGAGTATCAGAGTGCTTTGCAGTGCCAGTCAGATGCATATTTAGCATGGGTACGTGAAACAGAGTTGATATCTGACAAAGAGGGGGCAGAGGAGTCTTACCCCTCTCTTTCTGTTGTGTATATGGAACAGTGCACAGAGAACTTCAGACTTGCTGATGTGGGAAAAGAAATCGTAGTATTTGTATCGAGAGAGGGTAAGATTTCTGTACGTGCCTTTAAAGAGATTGTAAAATATTTTGATACACATCAGGATATTGATATTGTATATGCGGATGAAGATATCTGGATGCTTCCGGAGGGAGAGGATAAGGACCCGGATAATGAGATTACTCATAGAATGTCGCCGTGGATGAAGCCTATGTGGTCACCGGATACCTTATTATCATTTCAGTATTTTGGTAATATCTTTGCGATACGAAAGTCGGCTTTTGTGGATTTGAAATGGTTGGCGCAGGAGGATTGGCGTCAGAATATTTATGATTTTGTATTGCAGGCTACCGGTCAGGGCAAGCGGGCAGGACATATTGAAAAAATTTTATTTCATGCATTTCGCAGAGGTATCGATAAGGAGCAGGTAGAGCAGGCGGTAATGTTGGAAAGAAATCTGTGGGGTGCAGATTCTGATTATGACTTTATCAGAGAATTGGCATTTGACAGACGCAAGATTAAGGCAGATTTTACACGGGACGAGAAGACGGGATACTCATATCCTTTGTATCGAATAGACGGGAAGCCTCTTGTCAGTATTATCATTCCGTCTAAGGACAATGTAGATGTGCTGAAACAGTGTATTCGTTCTATTTATGCCAAGACAGCTTATCAGAATTTTGAGATTATTGTCATTGATAACGGAAGTACGGCGCAGGCAAGAATGATGTTGGAAAGCTTTCGGGAAGAGTGTGCGTTTACTTATTTATATCAGCCGATGGAGTTTAATTTTTCCAAGATGTGTAATATCGGATGGAAAAAGGCAAAGGGTGAATATGTACTTTTGTTAAACGATGATATGGAGGTTATTGAGGAAAGCTGGCTGACACGTATGTTAGGACAGGCAGCTCTTTCACATGTAGGTGCGGTAGGAGCAAAGCTTTTATATCCGAATACTACCTTGATTCAGCATGCCGGTATTACCAATACCTGTGACGGACCGGGACATAAGCTTCGTAGGATGGATGATAAAGAAGTGTATTATTATGGTAGAAATAAGTTAATCTATGACATGATAGGTGCCACAGCGGCATGTCTTCTGATGAAGAAGTCTTTATTAGAGTCTTTGGGAGGCTTGTATGAGGGACTTAAGGTCGCTTATAATGATGTGGATTTATGCTTTAGAATTATCCAGAAGGGATTATATATCGTACAGAGAAATGATGTTATATTATATCATCATGAGTCCTTGAGTCGTGGAGATGACTTACAGGATAAAGCAAAGATTGCAAGACTTCTGGCAGAGAAAGATGTGCTGTATGGACGTCATCCTAAGCTCTATCGACAGGACCCTTTTGTTGGCTGGATTATGAACAGTGGAGAGCCTGAGTATGATTGCAGATGGATAGACGGCTATGAGTTGGCAGATATCATTGGTTATGAGGATAAGGTTATTCCAAGTAAGCCGTTGCCGAATATGAAGCGTATGAATCAGGCGATTATGATTACGATAGAGGAGTGTGGCAAGTCAGAGTATCAGAAGATTGGTAATAAACGTAAGGGTTACTATATGCTTAAGGGCTGGGCTTTTGTGCCGGGAGCGGATAATGCAAGATATGATATGAAGCTATTACTGCGCAATTCTAAGGGAAAAGTGTGGGAGATTCCGGTTGCTAAGCGTTACCGAAAGGATGTGGCAGCAATCATGGAGAATCAGATAAATGTAGAGATGACCGGCTTTTGCTGCTGGATTTATGAAGGCACACTTCCGGCAGATACTTATGAGATATGGATGACAGCGAAGGATGCATGTTCAAGGCAGCGTCTTTATAGGAGTGCAGAGAAGAGTCTTGTAATAGAATAGAAGGGTATGGATATCGGTATGAATCAGAAGGCTTATCAGCAGATTCTTTTTGAACAGCAAACACCGTATTTGCAATTGCTTAAGGAATATAAAAGTGAATATGATTATGAGTCATTATTTGGTCATGGAGAGGGAAGTGTATTATGGCTTCCCTTCTTTGCTTGCGTGGAGGACTTTAAAGAGCGATATGCGTTGGAGCTGGCAGAGAGTTCGGTGGTTTTATTGACTTCGGATTCAGGATATGTACATGAGAATATCAAACGTATTGTGACAAACTATTTTGAAAGCAATCAAGAGTTGGATATGATGTATGCAGATGAGGATTACCTGGGCAGTCTTTGGGAGCTCTATGGAGTAGAGGAAACGGCGGAAGCGAAGGCATATTCTTTTCGTGACACCGGTTTATATCGGGGAAATCCTTGGTTTAAGCCGGAGTATTCGCCGGATACATTGTTGTCCTTCTTTTATTTTGGCAATGTCATTGCTTTTAGAACGAAGCTTTTAGCAGAGGTAGAATGGCTTGGAAGCATAAATACCTTTCATAATATATATGATGCTGTGTTGCAGATGACAGAGAAGACAGATGGGGTAGGACATCTGGCAGAGGTGTTGTTTTCTAACAAGAGCCTCGCAAGAGAAAAAGAGTTGCAAGGAGTGCAAGAAGAACTTGCAAAAATAAAGATAAATGCTCTTAGAAGACGAGGTTTAGAAGCGAAAAATTCAAAAGACAAAAAAGAACACGAAATATATCAAATTTCATACACAATTCCGAGCGTGTCAAAAGTGTCTGTTATTATTCCCAGCAAGGATAATAGCGATGTGTTGGAACGATGTTTGGAAACGCTCACCGCTAAGACACAGAGAGTAGAATATGAGTTGCTTGTGGTAGATAACGGAAGTAGTGACGAGCAGTGTGGTAAGCTACGCAGATTACGGGAGAGATATGGCTTTCAATATCTTTATGAGAGAGAGAATTTTAACTTTTCAAAAATGTGTAATCAAGGTGCAGCGGCAGCAACCGGTGATTATTTACTCTTTTTAAATGATGATGTAGAGATTATGGAAGACAGCTGGCTTGAAAGAATGCTTGGTCAGGCAGCATTGCCATGGGCAGGAGCTGTAGGAGCTAAGCTTTTATATCCGCAGGCGGAGTCAGGAACATATCTGATTCAGCATGTGGGAATCACCAATATGGGAATCGGACCTGCGCATAAGCTTGGAGGTATGAAGGATGAAGGAATTCTTTATCATGGACATAATTGTGTAAGCTACAATATGCTTGCTGTGACAGCGGCATGTCTTTTGGTGAAACGGGAGCGGTTCGAACAGGTTGGCGGCTTTGATGAGAGCCTGGCTGTTGCTTATAATGATGTAGATTTGTGTATGAAGCTTTATGAAGCAGGATACTATAACGTGATTCGTAATGACGCAGTACTGGTTCATCATGAGTCGTTGAGCCGAGGACAGGATGATACACCAAAGAAGAAGGCACGTCTTGCCGGGGAGAAAGCAAAGCTGTATGAGAAACATGAAGTATTTCGAGGGTATGACCCGTTTTACAGCAGACATTTGGTTCAATATAAAAAGGATACAGATTATCACTGTCATTATTTGTATCCATATGATATGATGGGAGAAATCGAAGAGGTAAAGACTCTGCCAAGAGTATTCAATAATAAGCTGATGAAAAAGCTAAGCGGTCAGTCACTTTCTATGGTCAGTATTGATGCAGTGGAAGAAGAGGAAGGTATAATTACTGTCAGAGGTTGGTATGTGCTACGCAAATATGATAATGCATTGCTTGACAGATACATCATATTGCAGAGACAGAATGATGGTATGACGTTAAGAATACATGCAAAGCCTTGGCTGAGAGAAGATGTGGAAGTTATTTTTGCTGAGGATGAAGAAACGTGTCATACGAAGCTTTCAGGTATACAGGTTCACTTGGATAAGAAGCAATTACCGGAAGGAGAATACCGTATCGGTGTACTGGCAACGGGAGAGAAAAAGCAGATGCTTTGTTGGACGCAGGAGCTGATAAAGCGATAGTAAGTAAAATAGAAAACGGAGGTCCGGCATGGAGAAGGAATGGAATACACCGGAGGAAGAGCTTTCCTTTTATAAGGAGGCATATCAGCAGGAGAAGGTAAGGAGTGCGTCTCTTGCAGGGAGGCTGGCGGATGCAAAGAATGAAGCGGACAGCCTTCAGTTTCAATTAGACAGAATTAAGAATAATCCTATGTGGAAGGCATCGGCACCGCTAAGAATGGGCATGCACAGAGGAATTAATCTGTACCGCAGGGTAAGGAATGTGGGAGGACCACGTAATATCGTAAGAAAGCTGAAGCAGAAGCAGAGGGATAAAGGAATCAGATTACAGCATGGAACAGCAAGCTTTCCAACGCCTGAAGAAGCTGCGATACAGCGCAAAACAAGATTTGAGAATCCTGTAAAGATTAGTATTCTTGTACCTTTATGGAATAATAAGCGGGAATTTCAGATTGAGATGCTGGATTCAGTGATGAATCAGACTTATGAGAACTGGGAGCTTTGTCTGGCGGATGGTTCTGATTCCGAACACAATTATATTGAGGAAATCTGCAAAGAATATGCAGCAAAGGCAAACGGACGAATTGTTTATAAGCGTTTGGAGAAGAATGGCGGTATTGCCGGTAATACCAATGAATGCTTAAAGCTCGCAACGGGAGAATATATCGGCTTGTTTGACCAAGACGATATCTTACATCCGTCTGTATTATACGAGTATGTAAAGGTAATCAATGAACAGAATGCAGATTATATTTATTGTGATGAGACTACCTTTAAGGGAGACAGCATTAATCATATGCTGACCTTGCATTTTAAACCGGATTTTTCTATTGATAATCTGAGAGCGAATAATTATATTTGTCATTTTAGTGTGTTCTCAAGAGAATTATTAGATGGAACAGAGCTTTTTAGAAGCGGCTTTGACGGCAGTCAGGACCATGATATGATACTGCGCCTTACAGCGAATGCCAAGCATATTGTACATGTTCCAAGAATTATGTACTATTGGAGAAGTCATGCAGGTAGTGTGGCAAGCGGTATTGATGCAAAGCCATATGCAGTTCCGGCGGCGAAGGGGGCAGTGGCAGAACATCTTCATAAATGCGGGTTTGCGAATTTTGAGATTAAGAGTACACGTGCGTTTGATACTATCTTTGAGATAAAGTATGAGATTAAGAGTGAGGATAAGATATCCATTCTGATTCCGAATAAGGACCATGTAGAGGATTTGAAGCGTTGTATTTCTTCGATTATGGAGCGTTCTACCTATGAGAATTATGAGGTTATTATTATCGAGAATAATAGTACAGAGAAGGCAACCTTTGATTATTATAAAACGCTTGAGGGTAACTCAAAGATTCGTGTGGTTACGTATGAGGGTGAGTTTAATTACTCTAAGATTAATAATTTTGGTGCCGGATATGCAGAAGGTAAGTATTTGCTGCTGTTGAATAATGATACACAGGTTATTACGATGAATTGGCTTGAGGCTATGCTGATGTATGCACAACGTGAGGATGTTGCTGCGGTGGGAGCGAAGCTCTACTATGAGGATAAGTCTATTCAGCATGCAGGAATTGTACTTGGCCTTGGTGCGCACAGAACAGCCGGTCATACTCATTATAAGATGGGAAAGGATAACCTCGGATATATGGGAAGACTTTGCTATGCACAGAATGTTACGGCAGTGACAGGAGCCTGTCTGATGGTGAAGAAAGCATTGTACGACGCAGTAGGCGGATTGGACGAAGGCTTTAAGGTAGCATTGAATGACGTAGACCTTTGTCTGAAGTTTAGAGAGCAGGGATACTTAAATGTATTTACACCGTTTGCGGAACTGTATCATTTCGAATCAGCATCGAGAGGCAGTGATGTACAGGATGCAGCAAAGGCAGAACGCTATAATGAAGAGTGTGCAGTGTTTAAGGAGAAATGGGCAAAGGTGCTTGAACAGGGCGACCCATATTATAATCCGAATTTTTCTCTGGACCATAGCGATTATTCATTAAGAGCGTTTTAAGTTTAATTATTGTACAAAATGGGTAAAGAAGTTGACATAATGAGCTTAAAAACTGTCGAAATAGTCTTTTTATAGATATTTTATTGAAAAAGTGGAAATTTTTTGGTTTAATGAATTATGAAATAAAAAGAGGGAATTTAATAGTCTATGTGAAAACATAATAAAAATGGAGGGCGTAATATGAGCTATATGGATGAATTTAAATTTTGGTTGGAAGATGATTATTTTGACCAGGATACTAAGAATGAATTGTTAGCGATTAAGGATAATGAGGCAGAGATAGAGGACCGCTTCTATAAGGAGCTCGAGTTTGGTACAGGTGGACTTCGTGGTGTTATCGGAGCAGGTACAAACCGTATGAACCTTTATACAGTTAGAAAGGCTTCACAGGGACTTGCTAATTATATTATTAAGGCAAACGGACAGAAGAAGGGCATTGCAATTGCATACGATTCACGTTTCATGTCTCCTGAGTTTGCAGATGAGGCGGCTCTTTGTATGGCAGCTAACGGAATCAAGGCATATGTGTTTGAGTCATTGAGACCAACGCCTGAGCTTTCCTTTGCTCTTAGAAAGCTTGGCTGTATTTCAGGTATCGTAATTACAGCAAGCCACAACCCGCCAGAGTATAACGGTTATAAGGTTTACTGGGAGGATGGCGCACAGATTACAGCACCTAAGGATAAGGAGATTATCGCAGAGGTTCAGGCAGTAACAGATTACCATACAGTAAAGACTATGGATAAGCAGGAAGCGATTGCAGCAGGCTTATACGAAGTAATCGGTAAGGAAATCGATGATGCTTACATGGTAGAGCTTAAGAAGCAGATTATTCATCCGGAGGTTATTAAGGAAGTTGCGGATGATATTAAGATTGTATATACACCACTTTGCGGTACAGGTAACAAGCCTGTCAGAAGAATCTTAGAGGAGTTAGGTTTTAAGAATGTATATGTAGTACCTGAGCAGGAGAATCCTGACCCTAAGTTTACTACACTGGATTATCCAAATCCTGAGGACCCTAAGGCATTTACTTATGCGTTAAGACTTGCTAAGGAGAAGAATGCGGATATCGTTCTTGCAACTGACCCTGATGCAGACAGACTCGGAATCTATGCTTATGACACAGCAAGCGGTGAATACAAGGCATTTACAGGTAATATGTCAGGTATGCTGATTGCAGAGTACATCTTGAGAGAGAGAACTGCAACAGGAACAATGCCGGCGAATCCTGCACTTGTTACAACGATTGTAACAACTAATATGACAGCACCGATTACGAATGCTTATGGCGTGAAGTTAATCGAGGTATTAACAGGCTTTAAGTTCATTGGTGAGCAGATTAAGTGGTTTGAAGAGACAGGTTCTAATAATTATGTATTTGGCCTTGAAGAAAGCTATGGATGTCTTGCAGGTACTCATGCAAGAGATAAGGACGCTGTTGTTGCAGTTATGTGTCTGTGTGAGGTTGCAGCATATTGTAAGAAGCAGGGTAAGACCTTATATGATATGATGCTTGAGATTTATGAGAAGTATGGCTACTATAAGGAGACACAGTATGCAATTACCTTAAAGGGAATTGATGGTTCAAAACAGATTGCAGAGATGATGGATAAGTTAAGAAGTAATCCTCCAAAGCAGTTTGGTGAATTAGAGGTAGTAAGAGTACGTGATTATGAGAATGATAAGATTGTAGAGCTTGCTTCAGGTAAGGAATACACTACAGGACTTCCAAAGTCTAATGTACTTTACTTTGACTTAACAAATGATTCATGGTGTTGTGCAAGACCTTCAGGTACAGAGCCAAAGATTAAGTTCTATATGGGTGTTAAGGGAACAAATCTTGAGGATGCAGAAGCTAAGGTAGCAGCACTTACAGATGCTGTAAAGGCAGTAATCGAATAACGTAATATAACAATATAGCTTATGGGACGGCGGCATATCGCGGTCCCATAAGGTGCGTATATGGGAAGGTAAAAAAGTGTCTGTTATTCAGAATATTAAGAAAACAATTAATTACAGTAAGAAAAATGGATATAAGGAAGCTTTTTTTGCAGCATGTGAACGTGTGATTGCAAAGTATCATGCGGATTACCGTTATGAAGAGCCAACCAAAGAAAGACTTCTTTGGCAGAAGGAGGAACAGGAAGCATTTTCGACGAAATTCTCTGTGATTGTGCCTGCTTATGAGACAAAGCATGAGTATCTGGTTGCATTGATAGAGAGCTGCCTTGGCCAAAGCTATGAGAAGTGGGAACTGATTATAGCGGATGGAAGCGAAAGTAATGTTGTGGCGGATTGTATGGCAGGATATCAGGATGCACGTCTTCGTTATGAGCGTTTACCTGAGAATGGTGGTATTTCAGTGAATACCAATCAGGCACTTGCTTTTGCAACGGGAGATTATTGTGGTTTATTAGACCATGATGACTTGCTGACACCGGATGCACTGTTTGAAATGGCGAAAGCAATTCATGAAGCGAAAGCAAAGGACACGGAGCCGGTACTGCTGTATTCGGATGAGGATAAGTGTGATTTCAAGGGTGAGCATTATTTTGAACCACATTTTAAGCCTGATTTTAATCCCGATTTGATTTTGAGTAATAACTATATTTGTCATTTTTGTATGATTAAAACTGAGTTGTTGCAGAAATTGAAGATTCGCAAGGAGTATGATGGAGCGCAGGATTACGATTTGGTGCTTCGTATTGTAAGCGGTATATGGCAGCGGGAGAAGGAAGGCAGCATCAGCCGCATGGAGGATGCGATTGTGCATATTCCCCGGGTATTGTATCACTGGAGATGTCATGATGCTTCCACCGCAGTGAATCCGCAGAGTAAGATGTATGCTTATGAGGCCGGAAGAAATGCACTGACGGATTTTGTAAAGAGAATGGGCTGGAAAGCAGATGTACGTCATGGCAAACATCTTGGATTTTACAGAATCGCATATCGTGAAGAAATCTTTTCTCATAGAGAGGATGTGGCAGCGGTGGGCGGTTATGTTGTAAGCAAGGGAAAGGTAGCAAGCGGTATTTATAAGGGGCAGCCAATTATTTACGCGGGCTATATGAATAGAATGGATTTGTATCAGAATGTGAAATTTTTGGATATCCGCAATCTTGCAGTGAATGAAAGATATCAGCAGGTATATGAAGAAGTAACAGGACAGCCTTATGTCAGTACTTTGGACATGCCGGTAAAAGAGCAGCCACAGTGGCTACAGGATATGCCTGCCGATGAGATAAATACTCTTAGTAAGACACTAAGTAAGCGTTTGAGAGCTGAGGGAGGCAGATTTGTGCTTGACCCTGAGGTGATAGTAAAGGTGAAATAAGCGTTTAAAGTTACGAAAGGCGGATTGTTGAAGTGGCGCAGACGACAGTAGTAATACCTAATTATAACGGAATAAAGTATATTGCGGCATGTCTCGACAGTCTGTACGCAGGTACAGTCAGAGATATGGAGGTCATTGTAGTGGATAATGCCTCCAAGGATGGTAGTTTGGAACTTGTGAAGGAGCATTATCCACAGGTGACTCTGATAGAAAATGCTGAGAATATGGGCTTTTCCTATGCTGTGAATCAAGGTATACAAGCGGGCAGGACACCATACGTTTTCCTGTTAAATAATGACACAGAGGTTGAAGCGGATTGTATAGAGCAGTTGGAGAACCTTATGCAGTCAGATGAGAGAATCTTTTCTGCAAGTGCCAAAATGATAGCCTTACATGATAAAGAAAAACTCGACGATGCAGGAGATTATTACTGTGCATTAGGCTGGGCTTTTGCAAGAGGTAAGGGAAAGCATCCTTCATTATATCAGGAGAATTGTGATGTGTTTGCAGCCTGCGCGGGAGCAGCGATATACCGAAGAGAGTATTTTGATGAGATTGGTTTGTTCGATGTAAGACATTTTGCATATTTGGAAGATATTGATATAGGTTATCGGGCAAGAATTTATGGTTATCGCAATTGCTATGCGGCAGGTGCGGTGGTGTATCATGCGGGCAGTGCTACCAGCGGTTCGCGATATAACACGTTTAAGACATCTTTGGCTTCACGTAATAGTGTTTATATCGTATATAAAAATATGCCCATACTACAGTTGATATTGAATCTCCCTTTTTTACTGGTAGGTTATGGAATCAAAGCAGCATTCTTTGTACGAAAAGGAATGGGACGTGATTATGTCAAAGGATTATGGCAGGGAGTAAAACTATGTCTTGGGAGTGAAGGCAAAAGCAATAAAGTGCGGTTTTGCGCAAAAAGGTTGCAAAATTATGCAAAGATACAAGTCGAATTGTGGATAAATTTGTTTAAAATGCTTTTTTGAGATAAATTTGAAGTTGTACTTTTTGTATAAATCATGTAAAATGAATCGTGTGCATGATGGTGTTGCGCAAAGTAAGGGTGATTTATATTGATAAAAGATAATCAGAAATATTTTAACGGCTTACTTGTTTTGTTAGATGCAGTTGTGGTGTTGGCGACCTATCTGTTGGCACATTTTTTGTGGGTAAGCCAAAAGGCACCGGAGACGGGTGTATTGGCGGTGGAGATTTATTATTCAGCGCTGATTCTTATCGTACCGGCATATTTAATTTTATATAATACATTTGAGTTATATACGCCTAAGCGTATGTCAAAGAGTGTATATGAGTTGTTTAATATTATTCAGGCGAATGTGAGCGGATTGGTGCTCATTATGGTTGTTTTGTATGCAGTAAAGCTTCCGGATTTTTCGCGAGGAATGATAGGTTTATTTTTCTGTTTGAATACAGTGGCAGAGTATATGATGCGAAGATGTGTCAGATTCTGCCTTCGTTTTGTGCGTAAGAAGGGTTATAATTTAAAGCACATTCTGCTGGTGGGATATTCGCGTGCGGCAGAGGCGTATATTGATAAGCTTCAGGCGAATCCACAGTGGGGATATGTAGTAAACGGTATTTTGGATGACGAGATTCCGAGAGGAACAAAGTATAGAGGCGTTAAGGTTATTGGTGACATTGAGAATCTGGAGTTGATTCTTCCGGAGAATAAGCTGGATGAAATTGCTATCACTTTATCTTTGGAGAATTACGGCAGATTGGAAAGTATTGTAAAGACATGTGAGAAGTCCGGTGTGCATACTAAGTTTATTCCGGATTATAACAGGGTGATTCCGACAAGACCTTATTTGGAGGATTTGGAAGGACTGGCTGTCGTAAATATCAGACGTGTTCCGCTTACCAATACTGCAAATATGTTGAGCAAGCGGATTATGGATATTTTTGGTGCGTTGATAGCGATTGTATTGTCTTCGCCGATTATGTTGATTGCAGCGATTGGAGTAAAGACTACCAGTAAGGGACCTTTGATTTTTAAGCAGGAAAGAGTAGGGCTTCATAATAAGCCGTTTATGATGTACAAATTCCGTACAATGGAAGTGCAGCCGGTTGAGGAGGAGAAGCTTGGCTGGACTAAGAAGCATGACCCACGTGTAACCAAGATTGGAAGAATTCTTCGTAAGACCAGTATAGATGAGCTTCCGCAGTTCTTTAATGTACTCAAGGGTGATATGAGTATGATTGGACCAAGACCGGAGAGACCTCATTTTGTGGAGAAGTTTAAGGAAGAGATTCCCCGCTATATGATTAAACATCAGGTTCGACCGGGGATAACCGGTTGGGCACAGGTGAACGGATATAGGGGAGATACTTCGATTCGTAAGAGAATAGAGTTCGACTTGTATTATATTGAGAATTGGACAATCGGATTTGATTTGAAGATATTGTTTTTAACATTCTTTAAGGGCTTTATCAATAAGAATGCATACTAAGGGAGAGAAAGAAATGGATGATAATAGAAGAATGGATGGAGGAAACAGACCTTCTCCAAATAAGGCACGTGTAAGCGGCGGTAATAAACGACCGTCAAAAGGAGGCAGACCGCCAAAGGGAGGCAGACCACCAAAGGGAGGGCGTCCACCACAGCCATCACGCAAGAGACCGCCGAGAAGACAAAAGAGAAGAGGCGGTAAGATTGCTTTATTTGTAATGGAAATTTTAATAATTTTAATTCTTTTGGTAGTATTCTGGGGAGCTTCTAAGGCAAGTAAGATTCAGTATGTAGAGATACCGGATGAGAAGATTGTTATTAATGAGCCTGTAAGAGAATTGATGGAAACCGGAGAAATGAAGGGGTATCGAAATATTGTATTATATGCAGTAGATTCCTTGGAGAATGAACTGACAAAGAATACCCGTTCAGATACAATGAAGATAGTATCTATTAATCTGGATACCAAGGAGATTAAGATGGTGTCATTGCTTCGTGACAGTTATCTTAATCTTGGTACGGACAGTTATGGCAAAGCGAATGTTGCATATGCCAAGGGTGGACCAAAGCAGTCTATCAATATGATTAATGCGAATATGGACCTTAATATCACGGATTATGTTACGGTTGGATATGATGCGGTGATTGGAGCAATTGATGCTTTGGGTGGTGTCGAGATTGATGTACAGGAGAACGAGATTATTCATCTGAACAATTATCAGATGTGTATCGTAGGTGAGCCGGATGGAACCTATAACGAATCAGGTGAGCCGAATTATTATGCGGAGCCATATGTTGAGTTTATGCCGGTAGAGAAGCCGGGATTGCAGACACTGAATGGTGTGCAGGCAGCGGCATACTGTCGTATCCGTTATGTGGGGAATGATTTTAAGCGTGTGGAGAGACAGAACAATGTGCTGAAAGCAGCTTTCAAGAAGGCATTGACCTTTGATTTAACAAAGTTAAATGCAGTTGCAGAAGCCGTAATGCCAAAGATATCAACTTCTCTGGAGGTAAGTGAGATTCTTGAATTGTTGAGTGGTGCTTTTGGATACAGTCTGGGTGAAACACAGACTTTCCCATACACATATGCGGATAAGACGATTAACAGAGGACGAGTACTGGTACCGGATTCTTTAGAAGAGAATGTATCTCAGTTACATGAATTCTTATTTGGAGTTGAGGATTATCAGCCGTCTGATGAAGTTAAGAGAATTAGTGACCAGATATTAAAGGACGCAGGATTAAAATAGTAATCAAATATACGGAGCCGGAAGAATCGGCTCCGTTTTCACTTTGAGGAGTAATATGCAGTATTCAGTAGATGTAATTGTGTTGACGTATAAGCCGGATAAAAGGGTTATGCAGTTAATTGAAGAGTTAGAGAACCAGACATATCCGATTCAAAAGCTGATATTAATGAATACAGAGGAAAAGTATTTTAATGCGCTTTTCTACGGAACCGGTTTTTTGGAGAGATATAAGAATATAGAGATACATCATATATCAGCTCATGAGTTTGACCACGGTAAAACCAGAGCAAAAGCAGTATCTTATTCTAAATCAGATATTTTTGTGTGCATGACACAGGATGCGATTCCTGAGGATAAAACATTAATTGAGAAGTTGGTAGCCGCACTTACACAGGATTTGAAGCTTGCGGCAGCATATGCCAGACAGCTTCCGTTGCCTGATTGCAGGGAAATTGAAAAATATACAAGAAGTTTTAACTATCCCGAACAATCTGTGATAAAATATAAGAGTGATTTGCAGACAATGGGAATCAAAACCTTCTTCTGTTCTAATGTATGTGCAGCATATAATAGAAATATCTATGATATGCTTGGTGGCTTTGAAAACAGGGCAATTTTCAATGAGGATATGATATTGGCAGGAAAGGCAGTTTTTGCAGATTACGGGATTGCCTATGCCGCAGAGGCAAAGGTAATTCATTCGCATAATTATACTTGTATGCAGCAGTTTCATAGGAACTTTGATTTGGGTGTGTCACAGGCAGACCATCCGGAGCTTTTCAAGGCAGTGTCCTCAGAGAGTGAAGGAATTGCATTGGTAAAGAAGACGATTCAACATTTGTGCGAGATGAAGTTAAAGAGAATGATACCGTATTTAATTGTATCCAGTGGATTTAAGTTTATGGGATATCAGTTAGGGGTACGTTATAAGCATTTGCCCCTGTGCTTGGTGAAGGCTTGTAGTATGAATAAGAGATATTGGGACAAAAGATAATGCAGAGAGAGTTCTGTTACTAATATTTGAATAGAAAGGTATGAAAAGCGGATGTCAGATAAGGACAAGATGAGTAGAGATGATTTCGAAGATATGGAAGATATGGAGTTCATTGATTTTAATGATGAGGTAGAAGATAAGAAGTCTGATGAGGATGATGAGTATGAGAAGGAAAGCGAATATGAGGATGTTTGCTTTATCTGTCGCAGACCGGAGAGTAAGGCGGGCAGGATGTTCAAGCTTCCGAATCATATTTCAGTATGTTCGGACTGTATGCATAAGACGATGGATACGGTCAGCCAGTTTGATTATCAGGGTATGTTAAATAATATGCCTGATTTTGGTAGTGAAAAGAATGCGAAAGGACATTTTCCGAATATCAGCTTTGTAAATATTGCTGATTTGCAGGGGGATGGCGGGATACCTAACCGTCAGAAGCTAAAGAAGAAAAAGTCCAAGGAAAAAACAGAAGAGCCGGCATTTAATATCAAGGATTTACCGGCACCACATCGAATTAAGGCACAGTTGGATGATTTTGTAGTCGGACAGGATTATGCGAAGAAGGTTATTTCCGTAGCGGTTTATAATCATTATAAGCGTGTGGCGACAGGAACAATGGATGATATTGAGATTGAGAAGTCCAATATTCTTTTGCTTGGACCTACAGGATGCGGTAAGACATATTTGGTAAAGACACTTGCCAAGCTTTTGGACGTGCCGCTTGCGATTGCAGATGCAACTTCGTTGACAGAGGCAGGCTATATAGGTGATGATATTGAGTCGGTAGTTTCCAAGCTTCTGGCGGCAGCAGATAATGATGTAGAGCGCGCAGAGCGTGGTATTGTCTTTATAGATGAGATTGACAAGATTGCCAAGAAGAAGAATACCAATTCACGAGATGTGAGTGGCGAGTCTGTACAGCAGGGGATGCTGAAGCTCTTAGAGGGAGCGGATGTAGAGGTTCCGGTAGGAGCGAACAGTAAGAATGCCATGGTACCTTTGACAACAGTGAATACACGTAATATCCTGTTTATCTGTGGTGGTGCATTCCCTGATTTGGAGGAGATTATCAAGCAGAGATTAACCAAGCAGACCTCTATTGGTTTTAATGCAGAGCTTAAGGATGCTTTTGATAAGGAGAAGAATCTACTCAAGAAAGTAACCATAGAGGATATTAAGAAGTTTGGTATGATTCCTGAGTTTGTGGGAAGATTACCGATTATCTGTCCGATGGATAGTCTTGATAAGGAAAGCTATATTAAGATTTTAAAGGAGCCTAAGAATGCAATTTTAAAGCAGTATCAGAAGCTTTTGGAGTTGGATGAGGTAAGATTAAAGTTCGATGATAGCGCATTAGAAGCAATTGCGGATAAGGCAATGGAGCGTGATACCGGAGCCAGAGCATTGAGAGCGATTATTGAAGAGTTCATGCTGGATATTATGTATGAGATTCCGAAGGATGATAATATCGGAGAGGTAACCATTACCGGTGATTACATTAACGGTACAGGTGGTCCGGTTATTGAAATCAGAACAGAGAGAATTAAGGAAATATCAGAGAAAACAGAGTAAATAAAAGTGGACTTTCGTTTGAAACGCAAGTCCACTTTTATTATATTCCTTTATGGTCATTGTCTTCGTAAGCCATAAAATCGGGATGAGCCAGATATGACTCAAACAGGCTCTTTATAAAGTCATGGTCTTTTACTTCATTGTAAAAATTAAGCTCACACATATTACCAACATAGGATGGCTGCCATGTATCACCGCCCAGCATAATTTGGATTACATAACGGTTGGTGGGGACATTTTCGACAATATCGACTACATCACCGTTGATATAGGCAGTGGCAGTTTCAGTCTTGGCGTTATAGGATACCGCATAGTGGTGCCAAAAGCCTTCCTGCAATGGTGCTCCGCTGGCATCATACCAGCCATTAATATCTTTGGAGTCTCTGATACGGAAAGAGGAATGACCTTCCCACGCAAGAGGTAAGAGACTGCAAAATCCGGTTTCAAACTTAACCCATATAGCAGATGTCCATAGGTGAGAAGCTTTTGGTTTTAACCATACGGAAATGGTGTAGCTGTCATTTAAAATTGTATTTTTAGGAAGCAACACGGTATTCTGCTCCTGTGGACCACCGGGGAAATACAATGCGTTGGAATTTCGGAAGATTCCTTGTACAAATTTAAAGCCGCTTCCCTGATACTGCCCCTCCAGAGTACCGTCTTCGGTTAACAAATTACCGTTCATGCGGAAGTTGTGACTGTCTACAGGGTTGTTGGTGAATTCATTTGCAAAGGTATGGAAGTCTTGTAATGCCAGTGGCTTAGAGTAATAAAAGCCCTGCGCAATCTGACAACCAAAGCTGGTAATCAAATGAATCTGGTCTTTGGTTTCGACACCTTCTGTAACAACATCCATCTTTAAATCCTTGCACATGGCGATTACGTTACGAAGAACCTTTCGTCCACGAGGATTGTTGGAGGAATCACGTAAAAATTCCTTATCAATCTTAATGGTATCAACCTGCAAATCCTTTAGAAGACTGAGGGCAGAGAATCCGGAACCAAAGTCATCAATAGAAACCATAAAGCCTTTCGATTTCAGATTGTTCACCGTTTCAATTAGTTCAATACTATCCTTGATAAAGATATTTTCTGTAATTTCTAACTCCAATTCAGATTGTGAAACACCATACTTCTGAGAAATCTTAAGTAATGTTTCAGGAAACTTTTCGTTATAAAGATGTAATCTGGACATATTAATGGAGATTGGAATATGTTCATATTTTAATCCTTTCCATGAAGCCTTTATCTTACATACTTCTTCAAATATATAAAGGTCCAAATTAGAAATAAATCCATTCTTTTCAAATAATGGAATATAGCTAATCGGGGAACGGATACCATCTTTTGGATGAACCCATCTGGATAATGCTTCTGCGCCGGATAGAGCAGAGGTTACCATATTAATCTTGGGTTGCAAATAAACAACAAATTCGCCGTTTGCCAGAGCATCCTCCATCTCTGCTTCGATATTAAAGTTGTTTTCAAAGGCAGTGTCTGTTGACTCGTAGATAACACAACGGTTTCTGCCATCATATTTTGCCTGATACATAGCAGTATCACATTTTGAGAGAATATCATCTAAGGATTGAGAGGTAGGCTGTGACATAATGACACCAACACTTAAGGAAATCATGGAGAGGATATCGTTACGAAAATCCATGTCTCTAAAACCGTCCACCAAAATCCGGGCGGTTTGTGTAATCTGTTCTTTGGACATGGTACCGTCTAATATAGCAACAAACTCATCTCCGCCTATGCGGGAAATAAAGCCTGTCAGATGCTGCTGGATATATGAGCTAATGGCGATTAATAAATGGTCGCCCATACTGTGACCGTAAGTATCGTTCACTCTTTTAAAATGGTCAACATCTATAAACATGGCATGAACCATGTTCGTATGATTGTCCAATGTAGCATAATAACGATACAGACTTTGTCTGTTCGGTAAGCCGGTCAGATAATCCTTCTCATAAGAAGAACTATTACCATTTAAAGAATTGAATGTGTTCATAGGAAAACTCCATTTCTAAAATTATTAATGATAGAAAAGAATGAAAATATCATTAATTTAGCATTCTTACAAAGATTATACAATATATAAAAAATAAAGAAAAGATGGGAAAACAGATAGTTGTACACAAGAACACGAAAAAATCAAAACTTTACAGAAAATAAAAAGTATATTTGGTGTAAAAACTTCATATAATGGTGTAAATATTGTGTGGAGTGTTCAGATGGATTGCAGAGAACGCATTTTATCCAATGATTATGCAGATATATTGGTGGATTTTACGCTTCCGCAGGAGTTAAATTATGAGATGCCCGGAGATTTTTGTTATCACCGGATTATTGGCAATTTGGGAGTGGCTTATGTTGAGAGAAGCGGATTACCGCGGATTGATGTTTCAACGATGAATTTTAACTTTTTACCGAAGGCATATGGATTAATGGAGGAAGCATCAAATAATCCGGGAGCGATAAGAAACGATTTTGATACGGTTAGTCTTTTATCATCAGGGATTTTGCAAATGCAGGGACAACCTTTATATTTGACGGGAAGAGATGTGACAATAGCAGTCATTGGTACAGGAATACAGTATACAAATCCTGTATTCCGAGATGTATTTGGAAGAAGCAGGGTCAAGGCTATCTGGGACCAGACCATTCAGACAGGAGCCCTGCCGGATGGATTTTCTTATGGAAGTGAATACAATTCCCGGCAGATTCAGGAAGCAATTGAAAGTGATGACCCAATGAGCATTGTTCCAAGTACAGATACACTGGGGCATGGAACAGCGATGGCGGCAGTTGCAGCAGGCAGCAGACTAAATGATGGGATTCAATATGTGGGAGCAGCTCCGGAAGCCAATATTGTTGTGGTAAAGTTGAAAGAAATGAAACCCTACCTTAGGGAATACTATCTGATACCGGATAATGTAACAGCTTATCAAGAGACGGATATTATGCAGGCAATACAATATGTCCAGAAATTTGCTTTGGATTTATACAGGCCATTGGTTATCTGTATGGGATTTGGTACAAATCTGGGTGACCATACCGGTTCTTCTAATTTGGGAAGATATATGAATCAGATTTCTTTGCAAAAGAGCAGGGTTTTTACCGTAAGCAGTGGAAATGAGGGAAATGCAGCACATCATTTTCAAGGGAGTTTATCAGGATTAGATGCTTATCGGGATGTAGAAATTCGTGTAGGAGATGCGGAAAAAGGTTTCTTATTAGAATTGTGGGGGAGTGTACCGAATCTGTTTGCAGTAGAGATAAGAAGTCCCGGCGGCGAGGTGATTTCCCGAACCAATCCAAGAAGAATCGGACCACAGAGTTATTCTTTTGTTTTTGAAAAAACCAAGCTGACAATAGATACCTTATTGGCTGAGCAGGCATCCGGTGCTGAGTTAATTCGGATGCGGTTTGAAGCACCGACAGCAGGGATTTGGACCGTTAGGGTATATGCGGAGGAGGAGATGATAAATGGCAGATTTGATTTATGGCTGCCGATTACTTCCTTTTTGTCTGATGAAACTTATTTTTTGGAGCCGGAACCGGACACCACGATTACTGAGCCCGGGAATGTACAGAGTGCAATTACGGCAACGGCATACAACGATGAGAATCGCAGTGTTTATTTGAATGCAGGGAGAGGATTCACAAGGGGAGGATTGGTCAAACCGGATATTTCAGCACCCGGCGTAAATGTATCAACACCTGCAGGCAAGGCAACAGGAGGCTATATGGCAGCAGCGCTGACCGCAGGTGGTGTAGCACAGATTATGCAGTGGGCTGTAGTGGAGCAAAAGGATTTACTGGCAGATGCGAACAAGATACGCAATTATCTGGTACAGGGAGCAACAAGAGAGGAAGAGACAGCGTATCCTAATACCCGCTATGGATACGGTTTGTTAGATATACAGGGAACCTTTGACTTTCTGGCAGGACTCTAAGTAAAGCTGTATAAAGTAATTGATTTCGGTAATAATAACCATGACAGCAATATAAATGATAATGACTGCAAACAGATGCAGATATCAGAAAGGTGAGGTTATAGTTATTATGAAGAAAAAGCTTGTATTGTTAGCATTAGGTATTAGCTGCAGTATCTTAGTTGTGGGTTGTGGAATGGGAAATAAGACCGAGGACCCTTTAACAGGAGAAGAGATGACAAATGAGCAGATTACAGATGAACCGGTAGCGATGGAGGATAATGTAGTAGAACGTGATTTTGATACCGTACTTGGCACTGCAACAAGTCCTACAGAGATTATTGATTACATCAATACCAATATTGTTGGTGCTGCAGAAACTGATGTCAGAAGATTTTTTGAAGGTTTATTTAATTTTGGTGATAATATCAGAGATATTGATTTTACAGCATTGGAACAGAGCAGACAGCATATGCCGGAGGATATGATTGCTTTTATGGACTTGATGCGACTGGAGCGTGATACACCATCTATGGTTATGTCTGATGAAGCGGACAGAATGGAAATTGGTATGACACTGTCAGAGATGTTGGAGAGAGCATTGCTCTTTGAGGAGCATATCAAGAAATATCCAAACCATACTTCTACACAGGCGGCAACACAGTTGTATGAAGAGATTTTAACAGCAGCAATCTCAGGAGGCTATGATAAGACAAATAATATTCCACATTATTATCAGGGTGAGACAGCGGATGTGGTAGATGAGAAGTCAATAGAGTATTATGAGCAGTTTGCTGATGCAAATCCTGATACTTTGACAGGTGAAATTGTAAATGAGTATATTCAGGTATTAAAGGATAATAAGTTTGCTCTGAATGATACAGTGGAGGAGTTTTACCGCAATATTGCAACAAGAGTAAGTGAGCTTAGCAATCAGCCGATGGGAAATGATGTAACAGGTACTGAGGATATGACCAACGGAATGGAGAATGGAACTCAGAACGGAACACAAAATGGAACAGAGAATGGAAATACGGGTATGTCTCAGGGAAATGGTACAGCCACTCAGGAAAATACAATTACAGAGTAAGTATTGATACAAAGTGCCTTTGTGAAATGACAAAGGCACTTTTGCAGATTAAAGAATAAAACGAAAGCCCGGAAGTTTTTTTAGGAAGAATGAGAGACTGCCACACACCAAAGCACTCAGCAGAGTCCATACAATAGAGCAAATGAAGGTTGGCAGGCTTGGTTCCAAAGCATTTTCAAAGGCTTTATAGAAAAAGTGTTTTAGGATAGGGTCTAACAGGTAAATGCCAAAGGTAAGGGAACCAATACAGCTAATCATCTTATTTGCGAAAGAAAAATTATGCAAAGTTTTGGACTGTGTAAACAAATATTTTGTGCTGATAAATATGGTAATCGCAATTATATAGTCAAATAGTGATAAATAGGATTGAGAAAATCCGGTTGTTATCCCCTGATGATAGATAAATGCAGTGGAAATAGCAACACAGAATGTCATACCTGCTATTATTTTTGTAAGCTTGAATAAGCATAGCTTGCTGATATCAAATACATTTTCCAGATAATACCCCATAAAAAAGAAGAAAAAGGCATTTTCTGTGATAAGGGGCAAGGATAAACGTATAGAGACAGAGGTACCATACTTACATTGCAGAATATAATTCAGCATCGGTAGAATGGAATGAAAAGCAGCATGTAAAACAAGGAAATATAGGAAATCCTTTTTGGAAAAGTGTTGCGCTATTCTTTGCAGATAGGGCAATAGAAATAAAATACCTAAATAGGTATACAAAAACCAATAGCTTTCTTCAATGCCATTAGATAATAGCTTTTGTATAAAATCGGTAATGTTAAGGGTAGAGAAATTCTTTAACAGATAAAGAATACCTCCGCTAAGGAAAATAGTAAGTGCAATTCTGGATATACGGTGTTGGAAAACCTGAGATAGACTTTCGGTTTTGCGAAGTAATAAAGCACCTGAAATCATCCAAAATAAAGGAACGTTAATTCTGGTTATAATTGCAGGAATGACATAGATTCCAAATTTGAGGTCGGTATGGTAGTAATATTCACTATAGCCGGGCATATGGTTAAAAATAACAAGTAAAATTGCAACGATTCTAAGTAAATCTAAATAGGTTTTTCTTTGGCTTTGCATAAATATCCTTTCTGATGGTATCAAGGTGTATAAGTAGAGATAACCTAAGGATATAATATATCCTTAGGTTATGAAATACTTTAATATTCAAATGGCCAGAAGCTGTATGGCCAGCTGAAGCCACCGTTACCGCCATTGCCATAGTTACCATATGGGTTCTGCTGATTAGGTGTTTCCTGTCTGTTTGCTGAAGAAGCATCTTCACCGAAGATATCCTTGGTACCTAAAGTCAGGGAGAAGGTCTTCTCTGTATAGCCCTGAGAATCCTGAACCATAGCAATGACCTCTACTGTCTCACCTGCGCGATAGTAGGTAAGCAAAGTCTTCAACTCGCTCATTGTCTTGACCGTTTGTCCGTCAAACTTTGTAATAATATCATTCTTCTTAAGACCGGCGGCACCTGCCGGTGAATCGTCGTATACCTGACTGATGAATACACCAACAGGCATATTGTATACAGATGAAATCTCAGAGGTTACATCTGTACCTGCGATACCAAGATAACCTTGGTCTTCCTCTGCAACCAAATCTCTGGTTTCCTTTAACATAAGCTCTTCGATAATAGACTGCACATCTGAAATTGGAATCGCATATCCCATACCTTCTACTGAACTGGAAGCAACCTTAACGGAATTGATACCGATAAGCTCACCATTCATATTTAATAAAGCACCACCTGAGTTACCCGGATTAATGGCAGCATCTGTCTGAATCAAACGGTTGGTAATCGTACTTCCGTCTTCACCGGAAACAGAAACCTCACGATTCAGCGCACTGATAATACCCGTAGTAACAGACTGACCATAGCCAAGTGCATTACCGATGGCAACAACCTCCTGACCTAACTGGAGAGTTGAGGAATCGCCAATAGTTGCAATTTTAATCTGAGAACGCATCTCGTCAGTAATATCCTCCTGTGAAACGGAGATAACGGCAAGGTCTTTTTCTGAATCATAACCTTTGAGCTTTGCACTTACCAAAGAAGGCTCCTCACTGTCCTCATCATAGCTGAATACAACACTAAGCTCATTGCTTGAAGAAACCACATGGTAGTTGGTAACAATTAATAACTCCTTGTCATTACTTCCGATGATGATACCGGAGCCGCTGCTTTCACTATCCTGCTGATAGGTACCAAACATAGTCTGAACTTCAGTTACTCCTTTGTTCGTAATGGATACAACACTGGGAAGACAGTTGTTTGCAATTGATGTAACATCGCTTGAAGTAGACAACTGTGTAGTTTGTGCATTTATTAAGGAACCCGTAGTAGTTGAGACAGAATTAGAAGTATTCTGTTGTTCAAGCTCTGCAGCCTGCTTCTGTGCAGACTCTAAAGCCATACGTGACTGCTGTAATGACTGGTTTGCCATATAGGTAGGAATGCTGAAGGCAATACCTGTGGATGCTCCAAAGAGAACACCAAGGCACACTGCTGCAACAGCCTTCTTAGCAAAGCCACCGGATTTCTTAGGCTTCTTACCATTAGGTGCAGAACCGTTATTTCCTGAGCTGTACTGGTAAGGATTACCTGCTGAATAATAATACTCTTGTGGCTTATTCTGGTTTGTATTTTCTTGGTTTTGATTTTCAAATTGATTATCGTACATAAGATAACTCCTTTCGTCTAAACATTTATATCAAGTATGTGTAATTGCTAGGTTGTGTTTAGTATAAATATAATTTGTGTTTCAATTGTTATCTAAATGTGTTTTTCCTGTGAACATTTCAGAGCCATGCAGATTTAGGATAGAACAGGCAGTGCAAGCTTGCTTACTAAAGACTGTTCTATCCTAAATCTATACGGCGAGAAGCCGTACAATGAGCAAACAACAATTGTTGTTCAAGTAAAGCCTCGAAGAGGCGATTTTGCGAATGTGGCTCTGAATAGATTTCACTAAATAAGAATAGTATAACAAACAAATGGAAAAAATAAAATCCTATACTTGACATTACTTACGGTTTAGATTATTCTAATTATAGTTAGATAAAACTAACTTGAAACATAATTTCAGGAGGAGAAAATATATGAGTAAAATTGTTGTAGCATTTTGGACAATGACGGGTAATACAGGTATGATGGCAGGAGCTATCGGTGAAGGAATTACAGCAGCAGGTAAGGAAGCACAGGTTGTAGCTGTATCAGATATCAATCCACAGGATTTGGCAGCAGAGACAGTGTTTGCACTTGGATGTCCAGCAATGGGAGCTGAGGTATTAGAGGAAACAGAGATGGAACCTTTTGTTGAGGAAGTTGAAAAGTTCGCTGCAGGTAAGCAGATTGCACTTTTTGGTTCTTACGGCTGGGGCGACGGTGAGTGGATGCGTGATTGGGAGTCTCGTATGAAGGCAGCAGGCGCAACAGTTGTAAATGGCGAAGGTTTGATGGCACATGAAACACCGGATGCAGATGTATTAGAGGCATGTAAGGCATTAGGTAAGCAGTTAGCTTCATTATAAGAAAGGAGAGGGTGTGCATGAGCTATGAGATGTTAGAGCTGTTTCGCCATATGGATTTTAATGATACGGAGACACAGCTGGCACTGCAATGTGCACCACTTCTTACAGGGTTAAAGCTGTCGAATCTTTTTATCATTTCCTTGGCGAATGAAGAGAATTTTCTGGAATATTTGGACAGAGAGGTGCATAATGTAGATATAGAGGCATATCGTTTATTAGAACATCAAGGGAAATGCATTTATTTGCTTTATCGCAGAGCTGCATTGGAGAGCTTTCTTGCAAAGGAAGATGTTCGGGATTTCTTTGCAAAGGAAGGCTATATGGATTTCACGCTTGATGGCATGCTAATAGGCTTTCGTTTTAGATATCAAAAGCATCGTTTGTGCGGAGGAGAGTTTCCTCATGAGATGGGGTTGCTGTTAGGCTATCCGTTGGAGGATGTGGTTGGCTTTGTAAAGAACGAAGGAGAGAATTTCCTGTGTTCTGGTTATTGGAAGGTCTATGCAAATCCAACTGAGAAATTGACATTGTTCAGAAGGTTTCAAAGAGCGGAAGAGCGCTTGTTGATTATGCTATCGAAGGGAATTAGTATAAAGGATGTGATTGTGTGACAGGAGAAATTATAAAGGGATTACTGATACCATTTGCAGGCACAACACTTGGTGCGGCATGTGTATTATTTATGAGAAGAGGACTAAATCAAAAGGTACAGCGTGCATTGACCGGATTTGCCGCAGGTGTTATGGTGGCGGCATCCGTGTGGAGTCTGCTGATACCAGCCATGGACCAGGCAGCAAATATGGGAAAATGGTCATTTGTTCCGGCGGCAGTCGGATTATGGCTAGGTATTCTATTTCTTCTTGCCCTAGACCATTTGATTCCGCACATGCATATGAATAGTGAGAAGTCAGAAGGTCCTAATGTAAAGCTAAAAAAAAGTACCATGCTGGTACTAGCTGTAGCACTTCATAACATTCCTGAGGGAATGGCAGTAGGAGTGGTGTACGCAGGCTTGGTAATGGGGAATGCGGACATTACCATAGCAGGAGCGCTGGCTCTTTCTATAGGAATAGCGATTCAGAACTTCCCAGAGGGCGCGATTATTTCTATGCCGCTTCGTGCAGAGGGGGTAAGTAAGCCACGTGCATTTCTATATGGAATGTTATCAGGTATTGTAGAGCCGATAGCAGCATTTCTGACGATACAGCTAGCAGCATTGGTAACACCGATTCTGCCGTATATGCTGAGCTTTGCAGCAGGTGCTATGATTTATGTAGTTGTGGAGGAGCTTATCCCGGAGGCATCTGAGGGTGAGCATTCCAATATTGGAACTGTACTCTTTGCGGTAGGGTTTAGTATTATGATGGTGCTGGATGTTGCGTTAGGGTAAGAAAGAAGACTGTTTAACATAGGTTGAACGGTCTTTTTTTATGCTGTATAATGGGACATGTTTATTTATGTAAACAAATAAGATACAAAGGAAGTAGAGCGAATATGGAAAATTACAATTTAGAAGAAGAATTTATAAGGGTTCAGGAATTATGTTATATAGCAAGAGAAGAGTATGGCAGCAGAGCAACTTACTTTGATGATGGTATGTCCTTAGAAGAAATGAGCGAATGGGAAAAGAGCCATCGTATCAAGATACCGGATTCTTATAAGGCATGGCTTCGCTTGGTGAAGCAATGTATGCTTTTGTTTGATTTGGCAGTGCTGACTGTGCCGGCAGTGAATCATGATATTGTGCCGGATGAAGATTTGGTGATAGTAGGACGATTGATAGGAGATGGAGAGTATCTATGCTTTTCCAAGCTTACTCACGAGTTTATCCGATATAGGGATGGGGTGCAGAGGATTTATATTGATTTCAAGGAGTTCCTTTGGGAAACCTTGATTCGTTTATTGGAGGCTTCTCTTGTAGGCGATGAGGATTTGGAGGATAAAGACAATCTGCTGTTACAGCTTGATAGTAAGTCGATATTGGTTAAGACAAGAGCATTTAACAGTCTGAAGGTGGAGGAACGCAGGAGATATTTGGATATTTTGAGAGCAGCAATGCCTAAGAAGTATGATGATTATATTGATGATATCAGAAGACAGGCAATCCTTGACTATTGGCAGCATGAGCGAGAGCTGATTGGTATGGGACATTGTACGAGAGAATGGAATCCAGACCAGATAGAGCATATCTTGAATATTAGTATGGAGACTGGAATGTATGTAAAGCAGGCGGGCAGACCGTAATAATGTAATAAAGATGACTTATATGAGGTTGTTTGGTTTAGAAATAAATCGGGCAGCCTTTTTTGTATGAGCTTACATCTGTAGCAGAGGAATATGGTAAATGTACTTTTGGTATAAATGAGATTTTGTGACAAAAGTGTCAAAATAAGAGAGAAATATAGAATGTGTTATTGAATAAAAGTGCATATTATGTATAATTATGAAAGAATAGGATTATGTAAATCGATGTAGAGAACATTTTATGCTGACATAAAAAGTGTTTAATTAGAAAGTGTTTAACACAAAATTTGTTTATTGGTTTGCATATGAGGAAAGGAGTGAATGAGAAAAAATATTCATGTTTCATGTATTAAGAATGTAAAAGTCGGAATGAAGTGAAATAGATTGTAATTGGGAGAGCGAGAAAGTCGCAAGAGAAAATGAAAGATTAAGGAGAGGTAAAAATGAGAGTACCAGAGAATAACAGCTTAAAGGCAGAAATCGAAGAAATTTTAAAATTATGTAAGGAATCAGAGGAAGAGTACGGAGACAAGGCTTCTTACTTTAACGAGCCTGTATCTGAGCAGGAGATGACAGAATGGGAAGAGGCAAATGGCGTGAAGATACCAGAGTCATATAAGGAGTGGTTACGCTTCACAGGAAAGTGTGAGATTGTTAGTAATACAGCAACCTTTTGGGGACCAAAGGAATTTAATTCAGACTATGTACCAGAGGATTTGGTAGTAATCGGAGAGATGATTGGCGATGGAGAAATGGTGTGCTTTTCCAAGGAGAGTGGAGAGTTTGTTAGATTTTTTGAGGGACATGAGAATGGAACATATAAAGTTTTTAATGATGTTCTGAAGGTAATAATACGGACTAAGAAAGTGGATGGTGGATTATCTGATGATGCAAAAATTCTTTTTATGAAGTTGGTATTAGAAAATAGAAAAAAGAAAGATGGTGAGAATGAGTAATGAAAGAATTATTAGAATTATTTGACGAGATGTCAACAAAGGAGATGACAGAAGCATTCAATCTACTTCCAGTGGATAAAAGAATTGAATTTTTGAATGGAATAACATCTGATGAAAAAGATGCATTTATCGAAAAAATACGTGATCAAGCAGTAGCTGATTTTTGGACACATGAAAGAGAAGCGATTGAAAATGGGACGTGTACTAGAGACTGGACACCAGAACAGATAGAAGTGATTATGCATATCTCGGAGAAGTCGGGAAAGGAATTAAAGAACGGAGCCATTGCATATTTTGGTGAGCAAGCAGCGTAAACCGGATTGATGTGAAAGGGACATGTTAATAGAGAGAAGAATTATAAAAATATAGAAAATTACCGTAAAAATTTTGGTTATAGATAACCAACTTTGTATAATGGTTTAGGATAGATATATTGCAATATGCATAAGAAAGGAAGAGGAAAGATGAACATACCGGAAAATAACAGTTTAAAAGCAGAAATCGAAGAGTTATTACAGTTGTGTAAGGAATCAGAGGAGGAGTATGGAGAGGATGCGTCCTACTTCAATGAGCCTGTGTCTGAGCAGGAAATGACAGAGTGGGAGGAGGCAAATGGTGTAAAAATACCGGAGTCATATAAGGAATGGTTGCGCTTCACAGGGAAGTGTAGAATCGTAAGCAATACAGCTACATTTTGGGGACCAAGTGAATTCCACTCAGACTATGTACCAGAGGACTTGGTAGTAATTGGTGAAATGATAGGTGACGGAGAGGTAGTGTGCTTCTCTAAGACAACAGGGGAGTTTATCGAATTTTTTGAGCGGAAAGTAGGTGCAACATACGATGATTTTAGAGGAGTATTGAAAGAAATTTTTAGGATACAAAAAAAGGAATCACCGATTCCGCATGAAGAATTAATGTCTATTTTAGATGAAATTAAGGCAATGAGAGCAAGAGGAGAATTATAGTGCAAGTACCAGAGAATAATAGCTTAAAAGCAGAGATAGAAGAAATATTAAAATTATGTAAGGAGTCAGAAGCAGAGTACGGAGAAGATGCGTCCTACTTCAATGAGCCTTTGGCTGAGCAGGAAATGACAGAGTGGGAAGAGGCAAATGGAGTAAAAATACCGGAGTCATATAAGGAATGGTTGCGCTTCACAGGGAAGTGTAGAATCGTAAGCAATACAGCCTGCTTTTGGGGACCAAGCGAATTTCATTCAGACTATGTACCAGAGGATTTGGTTGTAATTGGTGAGATGATTGGTGATGGTGAAGTGGTTTGCTTTTCCAAGGAGAGCGGAGAGTTTGTTAGATTTTTCGAGGGAAAAGAGAATGGAACATATACAGGATTTGATGGCGTTTTAAAAGCGATAAAAAGAAATCTTAGTAAGGAGTGTTTTTTATCAGATGCTGCCTTAAAGCTATTTGCTGAATTGTTGCTAAAACAAGAAGAAGAGGATGGTGAAAATAAATAAATGGAGTTATATGAGAAACTAAAGACGATGAAAGTCAAAGAAATGACAGCAGCTTTCAATAAACTTAATGTGGAGAAGAGAAAAGAGTTGTTGAATTCTTTGACTGATAGTGAGAGAAGTGAATTTATCGAAAAAATTCGTAAACAAGCCGTAGCTGACTTCTGGACAGAAGAAAGAAGATTGATTAAAGAAGGTAAATGTACGAGAGATTGGACGCCAGAACAAATCGAAGACATTATGAATATAACAGAAGTCAAATGCGTAGAGAGTGTAAATGGTGCTTTAACGTATGATGTTAATGGAGAAGCATACTATGGGCATCATATGTTGGATGTATCAACACATCCGGAGTTTGCAGGTGAATGGAAAATTATTCAAGCACTAGACAAGAAGGAACATTATGAAGGAGCGCATAATAATAACACAAAAGAACCAACTAAGGGATATTATGATATAGAGAAAAAGATAAGGGGTATTTGGTTTAAGGATATAGACCGAATAACCTTTTTCATTTGAATAGAGAGGAAAACAGTCACAATTTGAGTTTTTGTTGCCACATTATTTGTTTTGTAGCGTGCATAATTGCAATAGAAAATTATGCACGCTATAATTATATTATACTTATTCAGAGCCGATTTTGCGAATAGGCTCTGAAATTATTCTAAAAACAAGGAGAACAATTATGAGTCAATCAAGAACATACAACAATCCCGTACAGAGAGGATTTTTCCCAGACCCTTCGGTAATCAGGGTTGGAGAAGATTATTATATGGTCAATTCCAGCTTTCAGTATTTTCCTGCGATTCCGATTTCGCACTCTAAAGATATGGTGCATTGGCATATTATTGGTCATGCGATTGCCAATCCTGAGTGGTTGGATTTGAGCGATATCAGAGATTCCCATGGAATCTGGGCGCCCGATATTTCCTATGTGGATGGCAAGTTTTATGTATTTGCTACATTGCGTTTGAATGCAGATGGTAAGCGTGATAATAATGTAATGCGTCGTCAGTTGGTCATGGTATCAGATAAGCCTGAGGGACCATATAGCAAGCCAGTATGCCTTGAGGTGGATGACATAGACCCATCGCATTTTGTAGATGATGATGGAAAGCGTTATATGATGATTGCTAAGGCAGCAAAGACCGTGCCTTTAAGTGCAGATTCCTTAAGTGTAGCAGGCGATATTAAGGTAGCTTGGGATGGTACAGGAGAGCGTTGTTCCGAGGGACCTCATATGTTGAAGAAGGATGGTTACTACTATGCGATGGTGGCAGAGGGCGGTACAGGATACGGTCATGGTATCAATATGGCAAGAAGCAAAGAACTTTACGGTGAGTACGAGAATTCACCATACAATCCTGTTATGCGTCAGTTAGACCCGACAGCACCGATTCAGAGAGCAGGTCATGGTAAGCTGGTACAGGACCAGAACGGACAGTGGTGGTGCTATTATCTGTGCGGAAGACCGAATCAGGGCAACTATACTACCATAGGAAGAGAGTCTGCACTTGACCCTGTACAGTGGACAGAGGATGGTTGGTTTACGATTAACAATGGTAAAGGACCAAGCTTAGAACAGATAGCACCTGATTTACCAGAGTGTACCTTTGAGAGAAATCTTTTTGATGATTTTGATAGTGATACATTAAATCTTGAGTGGGAATTTGTCCGCAATCCTGATAACGGCTCGTGGTCTTTGACGGAGAGACCGGGACATTTTCGTATCTGGACAAGGGATGGACAGCTTAGTGAAATCCGTGCCAAGAACACACTTCTTAGAAGAGAGCAGGAGCTTAGTTATGTAGCATCTACCAAGCTGGAGTTCTATCCTGATAAGAATGGTGAGCAGGCAGGTCTGACCTGTTATTACAGTACAGCAACTTATGCAAGATGTTCTCTTTGCTATGAGGAAGGCAGAAAGCTGCAGCTTGTAATTAACCGCAATCATGGTGAGGAGTTAATGGCTGAGGTAACAGATATTGAGGAGAAGCCTGTTTATTTAAAGGTAGTAGTGGAGAAGCTGACAAGAACCTTCTATTACAGCTATGACGGAGAGAATTGGAAGGAAATCGGTTGCCTTGAGCAGTGTATTTATCTCTGCGATGAAGGTGTACCTGATGATCCGAAGCGCCATACAGGAACCTTGGTTGGTATCTATGCTAATAATGGAGGCTGTGGTAGTCGTAAGCCTGCGGATTTTGATTTCTTTAAATATGAAGACTAAGTGAGATGGAGGTTAGAGACGAGTGTATGAATATATGCTTGTCTCTATTTTTGTAGCGATATTTTCGCAGTGCAGAGTGTGCTTTGGGTGCATTTTGAGTTTTGGTAGTCCCTGGGTTAATTATAAAATTTGTTTTGGAAAAAAAGTGTTGGTTATTCTTGTGTTCATGTAGGGAATTTGGTATGATTATTATGTAAGCGCTTTCATTTGGTGTAGGTATTGGTATGAGTTGTATGAATGCGCCGAAATTATTGGAAAGGCATGGTAATTAGCATGGAAAAAAGAGAGTTTGATTTATTAGCGCTTGGTGAGATTTTGTTACGTTTATCTCCGACTGTCAATGAGCGTCTGACACGTGGTGAGTCATTCCAGAAGCAGGCGGGAGGAGCTGAGCTGAACGTAGTATCGGGAACATCACTTCTTGGCTTGAGAACAGGTATTATTTCAAGAGTACCGGAGAATGATTTAGGTAGATATATCCAGAACAGAGTACGTTTTAGTGGTGTCAGTGATGACTATTTGGTATATGATAAGAGTAAGGATTCCAGACTTGGTATTTACTATTACGAGTATGGTGCACATCCAAGAAAGCCTAATGTTATTTACGATAGAAAGAATACCGCATTTGCGGATATCAGTATTGATGATTTCCCGGAAGAGATGTATAAGGCAACCAGATGCTTCCATACGACAGGTATTACACTTGCTCTTGGAGAGAAGACACGTAAGACAGCTATCGAGATGATGAAGCGTTTTAAGGAGAACGGAACTCTGATTTCCTTTGATGTTAACTTTAGAGCAAATCTTTGGTCAGGTCCTGAGGCAAAGGAATGTATCGAGAGCATTTTACCATATGTAGATATTTTCTTCTGTTCAGAGGATACAGCCAGATTGACATTCCTTAAGGAAGGTTCTGTTCAGGATATGATGAAGAGCTTTACTAAGGATTATCCGATTAGTGTGGTTGCAGCGACACAGCGTATTGTACATTCTCCTAAGGTTCATTCCTTTGGTTCGGTTATCTATGATGCAAAGTCTGATACCTTTATGCAGGAGGATGCATATGAGAATATCGATGTTGTAGATAGAATCGGTAGTGGTGATGCGTATATATCAGGTGCTTTATACGGATTGCTTGCTCATAATATGGACTGCAAGAAGGCTATGGAGTATGGTAATGCAACAGCAGCTGTTAAGAACACTATCCCGGGCGACTTACCGTCTTCAGACTTGAAGGAGATTGATTCTATTATTAAGAATCATCAGTCTACCGGTCCACAGCTTGAGATGAACCGTTAATTACATATCAGAAGTATAAAGGTCTGCCGCATGTGAGTGCGACAGACCTTTTTCGCCAAATTCGGGTTTGTCGAGCTAACGGACGGCACTTTGCCCTTCTCCACGAAACGGTCTATGGTTTAACGCAAAAGTAGACGCTACGAGTATAGTTTTTCTAAGCGTTTTTATTTAGGGAGTCTAAGACATACGCAACCGACACATATTCGGCGTCCATGCCTCACTATGTGTCTGCCGCCTTCATCCAAGCGGCGGCTTGCTATATACTTTAAAACGC